>JASFGH010000127.1:0-9097 GCA_050123865.1 Desulfobacterales bacterium
TTGTGCAACACCCTGGATTAAAACGAAACACATTTGCAGCGCGGGTCATTGCTGCTGCACCCAACCACCCCTCGCACCGGCATTCCTCGAACCGCAAGGATTATTTTACTTACCTGGGTAAGGGCTCTTACGAACTGAATCAAAAATATTTAGGCATTCCGGCAGACCAGATAATGCCGCCGTCTGACCAAGTTCGGAATTATGTCAAACGGAAATACATTGATCCGGCCAAAAAAGCCGGCAAGAAGAGCCTGTCCTTGAGGGCCGGCGACATTCACAGAGAACTCAAATTCACCCGGCGCATCCCGGTGGTCTGCTCGGCGCTGAGGTCCCGGAAATTACAAAAAAATTGTGACATCAGACTCTCTTATATCGACGGCCACAACAATACCACCTCAGCAACATTTACCTATCGACTTAAAAGGAATTAGTCCATCACGGTCCAGTGCAGTGCGCATGACAGGTGAGCCAAGCCAGAAATTCATCGCGATTTTCTTATAGTCTCGTCCCATTTCGACCGCTAATCGAATATTTATCCGAATTATACCGCTTGTCATATTAATGTTCCGAAAAAAGGATGGCGGCATAAGTGTTGTAGCAAAAAAGCGTTCCGCAATCGGAACGCTTTTTTGACAACCACTATAATAATCGTCATAAATTGGATATCATTCATAGGCCGGCTCATTTGTCTAAATTGATTCGGTAGACCTATGGCTCTCGAGGTTTTGAGCCTTCTCCTTTAAAAGAAAATGATAAATTAGGTCACAATAACGATCAAGTTCAATCATTCCTTTCCCCGATACAGCGTAACGCCAGAAACCATATAGCTTCGCCAGATTGATCATACGCTGGCTGTAGGATTTCCAGTTAAAGTGATCATTGACTCTTTTAATGCCATTTTCTGATATCATATTCCAGAAATTCTCATTCCTTTTGCAATGTTTTATAAAATTTTCCAAGTCTTTTGCTATCAGCTCGGCTTTACTTGTATTCATTAGAAAACCGCTGACGCCGTATTCAATAATTTCCAACGGTCCGCCGAACTTAGGTGCAAAAGTCGGGAGTCCGGAAGCCATAGCCTCGATGATCGTCAGCCCAAACGCTTCAAATAAAGCGGGTTGCACAAATATCCCTTTGTGATCGGCGATGATGCGATATACCTCGCCGGTATCAAGTTTGTTTATGCTGGGTAGCCAACGGACTTTACCATGTAAATTATAACTTTCGATGAGATCATACGCCTTAATGATTTCATTGCGTTCTTCAGAATCACTGGAATTATTGATATGAATGGTACCTGCTGCAAAAATGAGGTTACATGCATTCTGAAGCTTTTTGCTCATGCCAAACGCCTGAATCAGGCCGGTGATGTTCTTTATCTTATCGAATCGCGCCATTGTGAAAATGGGCATTTTATCCGGATGGTCCAAATCTCCGTAAATATCTTCTGATTTGTCATCAAACAGTCGACTCTCCCATTGCTGCCATTTTGTCTGTATTCTTTTTTCTTTTTGATAATATGGAAAATACAATTCCTCGTCGACTCCAGGGGGAATCACATTGAATTTGGGAGCAAACAGGTTGAGGCCGTTTACCACCTGATAAAGTTGCGGAAGCGAAAAGAACTGGTAGGATTCGTACTGACCCATCGTGTTTTCAGTACCGATGATTTCCTGCAACGTACTTGTGATAATAAAATCCGACTTGTTCATGGAAAATATATCCGCCGTATATTGCAGCGAAAAATGATAGTCTTGTTCCTTTTCTTGCCAGCGTAAATCGGAAAAGGCGTATTTGGTCTTTTCGAGTGCATGCGCGATGGTGCACTGTGTGACATCGAGTTTATCGGAAAGCAATGAGGCCACAAGGTTGCCATCTGAGTAGTTTCCGATGATGAGGTCTGGGCGACCCTCAAATTCACTCAGCAATTCTCTGGAGGCATCTTCTGCAAAGGCTTCCAGATAAGGCCAGATTTTAAAACGTGAAACCCAGTGTTTGACGATGTTGTATTGACTGTCCCTGAATGGTACTCTGAGGATATAGCTGTTGTCGGTCTGGAAAATTTCCTCCTTGCGTTGATCACAGGTTGTGTCCTGGGCTTCGGGGATTAAACGGGATAACACGACTATTTTAGGCTCGACATCCAGACCGGTAAGTCGAATTTCTTTTGCCAAATGCTTTTCAAGGGCCCGCACCTGATCAAGAATGTAAATGACCTGACCGCCGGTGTCCGGCTTGCCCAGCGCATTTGTTTGGCCGAACCATCCATGGGGAGAAATTATGGCAATTTTTGAAATGAGGGGCATCGGCACCCGGGATATAAAATGTTCCAGCAAATGATCTGTTGGTTCACTGATCAGGTCGAGCAGGGTCTGAATGGTTTCTGATATCCGGCTAACGGTGTTGCCCCAGCCAACCTCAAAACCCTCTTTTTTCATTCTGGCTTCAACACTGCTGAATGGAGCCTCTGGCTCTTTGTGCTTGAGCCACTCAAGCATTTTTTCAAGTTTATTGTAAAACGTGTCAAAATCTTTAATCAGCGTGCCGTTGGCTAACAATTGTCGACCATTGTGCTGATGGAGCTGTATGAACTCAAACAACTTTGCATTCCACTCATCGGGTCGGCTGAAAATATTGCTGCACATGTACCGGTTTAGAAAACGGATCCCGTTACCCACTGTACGTGTATCTCGAATCGACGGGGAAAAATCATAAAACGGCATAAAGTCTATCTTCAGCTGGTAATTATCCCCCTTTTTTTCTAAAATTTGCAGATCCCGCAGGTTTAGATAGTCATTGAGCGAGATCTCTTCCATATATTCTCCGTCCAGGCGAATGCGGTAAAAGCGGTACTTGGCGATAGCATAACGGTGGAGCATGACCAGCGTTTCGTCGGCCAGGAAAAGTTCCTGAGCTTTTTTTAAAAAATTGAACATCGATGAATTTTGGCGAAACTTTTGCGTTTTATTATGCTGATCGCAATACTGTTGGAAAAGTTGGATGATGCCGTTTCTAAGACAGATACCAAAATGCTGATTTGCTACGAACACCACAAACTCTTTAAAATCCTTGCGATCTCTTTTATTCAGGATATCAATTAAGACATTTTTCATAAGAAATCCACTATCCTTTAATGCTGAGAGGCTTTTTCAATGAATTGATATTTTTTTATTCCTTCGAGGACTCCAGCGGAATATTTTTGCCTGGCAAAGTAAATACCTCTGATTCCCTTTAGTTTTTTCAGTTCGGGGCTGTAATTACCCACGACCACTCCCCGGGGTTCTCCGCGCAGCATCTCTTCATCATTTCCGGAATCCCCGCAGGCCAAAAAATTTTTCAAAGGGATTTCCCATTTATAGCTCAGGTAGCGTACCGCTTTGCCTTTGGAAGCCCGATAAGGAAGAATATCCAGATATCTGTTCTGGGAATAAATCAGATTGTAACGGCACTGATTTTTAAGCAAACGCTCATGAATCATCGCCAGGCGATCTTTGGCCGGCTCTAATTCGAAGCTGATGTTAAAACGCCTTTGCACCTCAGCTTTCTGGTATCTTAGAAATTTAAAATCCTTCAGCAGGGCGACTATTTTCTCTCGGTCCCACTTCGCAGATATGTGTGTTTCCCAGCCACGACCCGCATGCAGGTTTTTTCCGTAATAGATTTCTGCACCCACAGAGGTGATAAGGATATCCGGCAGCGGTACACGATGTTTTTCCAAATACGCCTTCGCCGATTCAACTGTACGTCCGGTAGCCAGACCAAATCCGATACACTTTTTGTTTTCCTGAAGCAGGGTAACAAGCTCCGACAAGTGCTCGTTGCTGCCACCGATCAATGTATTGTCGATATTGGCGATGATAAAATAATCCAGCTTTGCCAGGCGTCGACCAATGACATCAGACGGTATCGCGACTTTCATCTTCTCTTCGCCCTGCTCTGTAAATACACGGCTAATTTGCTTCATATATGACGTCGCATGGCTCTCCCATGTGTAGTGTTTACGAATATTCATGATGCCGGACTTGGAATACTGCTTCCATTTTTGACTGTCGGTAATGATTTGCTTGATCTCATTTGCAATCGCTTTGGAGTCCGATGTATTTACAAGTGTTCCGCATTCACAATTCTTCATGATATCGCGGGGCCCTCCGTCGTCGGGGGCGATGACCGGCAGGCCGCAAGCGGCTGCTTCGATCAGTGTGAGACCAAAAGGCTCCGCCAGAGCGGAATTGACAAATATGCCTTTCTTTTCGGCAGCAATCCGGTAAAGCTCTGGAACTTCATGCTCAAAATCATGTTTTTTGGGGATGGCAATTTTGCCGTATAAATCATATTTGTCCATGAGCAGAAGAATCTCGGTGAGGACATCGCGCTCATTATCTTCCATATCGGTGATGTCCTTGCGGATACCGGCAAAAATGGCTAAGTTGGCCATCGACTGCAGTTCTAAATCCTCGCCGTAAGCTTTGATTAATCCTGCAATATTTTTGCGCTTATCCGGGCGGCAAAGTGACAGGATAACCGGGCGGTCAGGGTGCATGAAGAAACGATTCAACTCTTCCAGAACTGAAGCCTGGGCATAGAGTTCAATTTCTTCTTTATCGGTTTCAGGCAGTATGTCGTGATAGAACGGATAAAATTTATCTACATCCAGCCCCGGTGGTATGACCTGATATCTGGGCATGTTTTTGTTATGATATTGCCCATATTGATCGTTAACTTCCTGGTGGGTACTGGCAATAATCAAATCGGCCTTTTTCAGCACTTCTTCTTCCATCTGGATGCGATGATCGATTTTATATTTTTTTATAATAACTTCCTCTTTCATGCCCTCATCGATTAGTTGTCCCATTTTTGATCGACCGAGGGAATGGCCGGTATAAAATAACGGAATGCCGAATATTCCAGCCAATTGCATGGCAACATAGCCCGCATCAGGATAATGGGCGTGGACGATATCGGGAATGGCATCCTGCCTTTTGATGTATTTAATGGTTTTATCCACATATTCATCCAGATGCGGCCAGAGAAGTTCCTTGCGCATGTATTTTTTCCCGCCGCACTGTATACGAACAATGCTGAATTTGTCGTTAACCTGCTCGAAAGGCTGGGCGTAGTCCTCAGATATAGCTTTGTCGCGAATCAAACGGGTAAAAAGTTCTACCCGCTTAATATTTTCAGATAGACTGATTGCCTTACACAATTCGACAACATATTTAATCTGTCCGCCGGTGTCAGCATCATGGCCCAGTTGCATGTTTTCTGCTCGAAGCAGGCCGTGTATGCTAAACATTTGAATATGGTATTTTGGAGGTCTCATGATTTTAATGATTTGAAAAAAGGGCCTTGAAAGGTTCGTAAAAGGATGCCGAATCCGGTAATGCACCTTTAATTTCGCAGACCCGGGAGGCAAACAGCGAAGCCCGCACCAGTATTTCCTCCGGGTGCCATTTTTTAAGAAGACCTGCAGCAAGCATAGCGGCGAAGGCGTCGCCGGCACCAACAGAGTCCACAACCTTTACAGCCTCTGCCGGTTTGGAGCTGAAACAGCCCTGATTGGTGAACAGCTCGCTTCCCGCCTCACCCTTTGTCAAAGATACCAAGCGGATCTCATGGGTCTCCATTATATGGTGGACAAACTCGTCATCGTTCATTTTTTTAGAATGCATTTGTTTCAATTTACCCAGCTCGTCCTCGTTTAATTTTAAGATATCTGTCTTGATTAGCGATTTTTTAATGATGTCACCATTATAACAGCCGGGGCGTAAGTTGATGTCGTAAAAATGAAGAGATTCTGATGAGTTACGAGCTATAAAGGCCTGCAAGTTTTTGTGACCGGCCTCACTTCTCTGGATGAGAGATCCAAAATACATCAACCGGGCTGCATTGATAAGGTTTGAATGGTATTTTGTAATAAATTCGATATAATCGTAAGCCACGTCCGAAATGATGTCAAATTGGGGTTCACCGTTTTTATCCAGGTGAACATTTACACTTCCGGTCGGGTGGTCTTCATCTAACTGTAGATCATCGAGATTAAATCGAGATAATTCCAGATTATACAAAATCTCTTTGCCCGCATCGTCTATTCCGATTCTGGATATAAAACGAACGTCAAAGCCAAAATTTTTAAGATGATAGGCAAAATTAAAAGGCGCTCCGCCAAGGCGTCTGTAATCTGGAAATACATCAAACAGTATTTCCCCGATGACCAAAATCACAAAAACTCCTTTCTGTTACTGTTCACCGTTGAATAACAGCAGTGAATATTCCTTCTTTCGGGTGGAGATTGTTCTATTTCTTCCAAATTAGCGGGCGCATTCGAAATGAGCCACTGCCTTAGCAATTAATTGTTCGCTTTCAGGAAAAAAATGAGCTAAACCTTCTAAAACGCCCGCAGCATAATTGCCATTCATGCCTAAAAAATTTCCTCTGGGAAGATACAGTCGATGCCTCATTTGCTTTGCAGATATTGATTTAACCGCTTCTCTACGAACTTCATCCATGGCGTTTTTTACCAGAATCGCTTGTAGGCTACTGGTTAATACATCCAGGTCATTGCCGCTGTCACCTGCAAATATAGTATTGCCTTCGAAAAATTGTTCTTGCTTCATCAGGAACCGGATGGCATTTAGCTTGTTTGCACGGGCCGGGATAATGTCCAACAGACCTGTGGTGCTGATTTCGTCAACACTCCAAATAATATTTGTATGAATACCCTTTTCAGCTAAAACAACGTGAAGATCTTCTTTTAAATGCTGATGGTCGACATTAGGCTCTGTGTAAAAGCTCAGTTTGTATGGGCTCTGTTTTTCAGGCTCTTGAATCCGTAGGTCTTGCATATTTTCAAAATATTCAGCCAGTTCCTCCCTGTCTAATCCTTTCCAATCCTGACCGATCTCATCGCTCCATTCATCCGACAATGTCCAGCTGCCATTGCTTATCCGGTAAAGGGTTGTTCCGACATCGCCGATGGCGTAATCTGGCTCTGGAAGATAAAATTCTTCAATCGCATCAAGGATGAGTTGCTTGTTTCGCCCGCTCACATATGCCAGATAAATATTGGCGTTTTCGGCCATCATCCGGAACGCGGGACGGGCATGGACAGATTCCTCCTGATAACCATTTGGGATAAGGGTTCGATCCAGATCGCTGCACATTAATATTTTTTGTAATCCAGCCATGGAATTCATCTATCAGATTTTTTTTGGCTTTTGATTTGATTATGAATTTGCTAATTTCATTATTTCTCTATTTGATTATGTTACTGTCATAAGGTTATTGTTTTGTATCTTTTATCAGTACCTTAAAGACAACTATAACAGATAGAAACGATACGTCAAATCAGGACATTTGTGGTTGCGCTGATAACGCATCATCCACCTCCGCCGCCGCCCTTGCCATCGAGTAAAAAGGCGCAAACTAGAGCGGCTCCTTCATTCACGGGTTCCTCCTTCAGGAGTATATGTTACAGTTTCGCCCGCCAGGATTTTCATTTTTAGCTGACGCTTATCGTCGTTTGCCAGATATAGTGTGCGACTCGGAAAAGCAAAATCAATGCCCTCATCGTTAAATTTTCTTAATATCTCCAAACAGGTACGCTGCTGCCAATCTTGCATTGCCCAATAATCGGCCGGATGATACCAGACAATCACCGTTATGTTTAGGCTCCAATCATTAAATCCATTAAAGTAAACTCGGGGAGGAAAATCCGGATGCATGCCTTCGTGATTATCCAAAATCTCGTTGATGATCGAGACAGCCTTTTCAACTTTGTTAGGCGGCGTGTCATAGGTTATGGTGATGTTCGTTAGCCACCTGATATGCGGCCGCTTGCCAATATTCTCTACACCAGAGCTAACAATTTTTTCATTGGGAATAGTCACCAGGTGTCCGGTCAATGTTCGGATACGTGTACTACGAAAGCCCACATCCTCGACAATACCATCGTATTTATCGATGGTGATACGTTCGCCGAGCTGAAAAGGTTTGTCAAAAAGAATGGTCAGTGTGCCAAAAAGATTGGCAATAGACTCTTTGGCCGCTAACGCGACAGCAATTCCGCCGATGCCCAGAGAGGCCAACAGAGGGCCAATTTTAACGCCGGTCAGATTTTGTATGATTAAAATACCGCCAATAATTACGATGAAAACGCGTAAGGTCCTTCCAGCTAATGGAGCTAAAACGTCATCAATTGCATTATCGGTGGATGCGGCATACTTTTTTAACTTGAAATCCACAATAGATACCAATTTGAAAATGAACCACACGAGCGCTACAGCAGTGCCCAAATCTGCTGCTTCGTGAGCAATGGTATGAACCAAATTGGTCCCGTCAGGTTTTCGAAAATGCAAAAACAGCGGTGTCAAAACCAAATATATGCCGTAGACCCAAATGAACAATGACAGCGGTTTAGCAATTGATTCCAGGATTAGGTGTCTAATAGGTTTGACTTCTTTTTCAGCCTCTATTGACTTTTTTCTGCGATCGATGAAAAATCGCGCCATTCGTTCTATTAGCAATACAATAAAGAGTAGTAAAAAACACAGAATTAATTTAAGCCAGGTAATGCCGTAAAAAGCCTTTGTATTGATCCAAGCCCCAAAACGCGATGACGTTTTGTGAGTGAAATCATCCACTTGGTTTCCGACTTTTTCACCGACCTGATCAA
Source organism: Desulfobacterales bacterium (assembly GCA_050123865.1). GTDB lineage: Bacteria > Desulfobacterota > Desulfobacteria > Desulfobacterales > JAHEIW01 > JAHEIW01. The sequence continues at coordinate 8,672 of JASFGH010000127.1, forward strand.
TCTTATTTAGCTCTGCATTATTTTCCTTTGCTGGTAGGTCAGATTGTGATTCGGTGTTTGATAAATTTTCTGAAGCAGGTGCGTTCTTGCTTTTTGCTAGACGGGATTTTATTCCCTGTGCCCCATTGGGCCAGCAAATAATTGCTATTATAAGAATTAATGAAATAGAAAGTACGATATTGCGAGAACTTTTAGATAGCAAATACATTTTTAACTCCATCATTACTGGTGAAAATAGAAAAACTGTTTGATTATATTATGAAAGAAATGAAAGCTGGGGTGATTATATCAAAGGTGAAATTTTGCAATATGTTATGTTTCCGGGTAGATGCGCCGGTTACCCGACGCAACCCCCACAGTGCCGGACGTGAAGGATTACCTCATCCGGTTCCTCGGTTCTAATCCTTTTCACCGGATTAGAAACCA
>JASFGH010000128.1:0-9082 GCA_050123865.1 Desulfobacterales bacterium
CTTAACCCATTCCAGAATGCTGTATGCAAAATTGTTCCAAGAAGAACAGATCGTATGCGATTGGGAAGAAAGAGGCGTTCTAATCATATTTAAATCCCGGTCCACAATGCAAAAATATGGCAAAACCAACGCCCTATTAAAACCTTATGGTCACGATGGGCTTTCAGTGATCGGTGATGAGCTCTATCGACTGGAACCGGCTTTGCGCAAGGGCCTGTACGGTGCCTGGTACCATAAAACGGATGGTCATCTGCGACCGGATAAGCTGATGCGCGCCTGGCAGCGCGTTCTGACGGCACAGGGCGTTGCCGTCGAAGAGAATTGCCGGTTGAAATCTTTGATCACCGTTGGCGGGCAGATTCGAGGGGCTCGAACGGTGGGTGGCGTTTACACTGCTGACGCATATGTGCTGGCGACTGGTGCCTGGACGCCGCAGTTGACCCGGCAATTAAAGCTGGACCTGCCGGTTCAACCCGGCAAAGGCTACAGCCTGACCATGCCCCGACCGGAAACCTGTCCCCAAATGCCCTGTTATTTTTATGAAAGAAGCGTTGTGGCGACACCCTGGAAAAGCGGGTTTCGCCTGGGTGGTACCATGGAATTTTCAGGGTTTAATTCCGACATCTATGCCCGGCGAATTAAAAATCTGACGGCGGCTGCCGCAGAATACTTGAAAGCGCCTTTAGGCAATCCTATGATGGAAGAGTGGGTCGGTATGCGCCCCATGGTTTATGATGACCTGCCGATCATCGATCGTGCTCCAAAGCACCAGAATCTGGTGGTGGCTACTGGCCACGGCATGTCAGGTATTTCCATGGCAACCAGCACCGGCAAGCTGGTGGCCGAAATGGTTAGCGGGCGCAAGCCGCATATCGACTCGACCGCCTTTGGTATCCGGCGATTTAACAATTAAATTCTTCAGGTGACCGTGATCCGTCACTGGTCAATGGGGCCCGGGTTCAACCGTCATCCGAACAAGAGACAGGCAGCCATGCAATACGGTGCAATGAATTTCCCGATCAAGCCGATTAGCGACGAACTGGCCGAGATCGGCACTCTGGGATTTGATTATCTGGAATTGACAATGGACCCGCCTCGGGCCCATTACACGACCCTGCGGCAACAGATGCAAAAAATCGTCAATGACCTTCATTCCCATGGCATGTCCATCATTTGCCATTTGCCGACCTTTGTATCCACAGCCGACCTGACTGACAGCATCCGGCAAGCATCCCTGCAGGAGATGTTTCACTCGCTAGAAGTTGCCGTTGAGCTGGGAGCCCGGAAGGTCGTCCTGCATCCCGGGCACATCGGAGGGCTGGGGGTTTACGTCATTGAGACCGCGCTAGAACATGCGAACAACAGCCTGGCGGCCATCATCGACTACGCGCAAAAACTGGGGCTTTGCGTGTGCCTGGAAAACATGTTTCCCCGCTGCCGGGCCTTTGTCGAGCCGGACGATTTTATTGACATCCTGCAGCGTTTCCCGGATCTCAAGCTGACGCTGGATACCGGTCATGCCAACATCGGCGCCAAAGGCGGCCGGCGCATCCTGCAATTTATCAAAAAATTCGGCCACCGCATCGGTCATCTGCACATCAGTGATAATATGGGGCAACGCGACGATCATATCCCGTTGGGCCGCGGCGTCATCGATTTTAAAAAAATTGCGCGGGCCATCAGACGCAGCGGATACGACGACACGGCCACGCTGGAAATATTTTCAGAAGACCGCCAGGCGCTGATGCAAAGCCGGAAGCGGTTCGATGATCTTTTCAAAAATAGCTAAGCTGAATTTTAACTTATCTGGTTCAAAGGTTCAGCGTTCAAGTTTTAGTGTTGCGGGTTGCGAGTTACGCGTTCCGAGTTGCGAAAGTGTGGTGGTTTGAGTTCTCGGTTGTTTAACAATGGTGCTACAATACACAACTGGCCTACATCTGTACCGCTACATTAACCAGCAGCCAGCGACCAGTAGCTGATTTTAAGGGCCGGCTACTGAATCCTGGTTACGGCATGTAGAGAAAGGACAGCCGGAAATGGCGTTAATGATCATCGCACCCGACACCAAAATAGCCTCCTGGGTCAAACACCTTGGCCGGTTGGAACCGGGAATTGACATCCGCATCTGGCCCAATACGGGCAATGCGGATGATATTGAATTTGCCCTCAGCTGGCATCACCCGCCCGGTGAGTTTAAAAAATACAAGCATCTAAAATGCATCGCTTCTCTGGGCGCCGGGGTGGATCACCTCCTGTCCGATCCGGATCTGCCCGCCGGTGTACCCATCACGCGAGTGGTGGAACATTCCATGGCACAATCGATGAGCGAATATGTGGTTTTAGCAGTTCTCAACTACTGCCGCCAGTTTGATGACTACCGGACGGATCAATCTCAAAAAAAATGGCAGCCCCGCATTCCGCTGCTGGCCGCTGATATGCGGATCGGTATTATGGGCCTGGGCCAGCTGGGCAAGGATGCCGCCGGCAAACTGAGCGCCCTGGGTTTTCCGGTTAGCGGTTGGCGTAAAACACCCAAAATCATCAAAGGGGTGGACTGCTTCGCCGGCGCAGAGGCTCTGGGCGATTTCTTATCCCAAACCCGCATCCTGATCTGCATGCTGCCGCTGACGCCGCAAACAAAAGGGATCTTAAACCGCGAAACATTTAATAAGCTGCCTGCCGGCGCCTATGTCATCAATGTGGCCCGTGGGGCACATCTGATTGAAAATGATCTATTGGCAGCCCTGGATTCCGATCAGCTGGCCGGCGCCTGCCTGGACGTATTCGAAACGGAACCCCTGCCGCCGGGGCATTCCTTCTGGGATCATCCCCGGATAAAACTAACCCCTCATATCTCCAGCATCACTTTTTCCAGAGCCGTGGCGCCGCATATCATCGACAACTACAGGCGCAGCCGGGCAGGCCAACCCCTTTTGAATGTCGTTGATCCGAGACGCGGCTACTAAGCCGCATTCCTCAGGGCAAAATGGTTGTAGAGATTAGAAATCGATTCTATTGATTCGGGATATCAACTTTGCATAATCAGCGGGGGGGATGTGTTCCCAGGGTTCTGAGGGTTTGAATTGGATAGATGATTTGGCATCCGGCGCAAAAAATTTGCCGCCTTGAAGTTCGGGTTTTTTGAGCCGGTATTGAAACTCATCTCCCAAATCCAGAATAAGGTCCAGATCGTCGCTGTCTTCGAGCAGCTCAACCAGCAGGATATTTTGAATGCGGCCGCTGCCTTTCAGATGGCGCCTACCCTCGGCGCTGGCAAAAATTTCGATCACCGCATTTTCAATGGCAAGCGCCCGCTCATCAGGTGCAATCAGAAACGCCTGATCGACGATATACTCACCCTCGGCAAATGGTAACCAGTTTTCCATATGGTTTATCCTATCAACCGGTTTGCAACGATCCATATAATGATCCGACCAGCTGATATAATAATGATCGATCGATTCAGATGCAAGCCCGTGCACCGATCAGGATGCCCGGCAGGCCGTCACCTCAGGCAAGATTTCTGCAGACCGGCCAACCGTCATTTCATCCGCGGACAGGACCGAAGCGCTTGCTATCCTTTGCCCGCATCTGATATGCATTTGCCGATTATTGCTTTTCCGATGTTAAACACTGATTGCTTTGCGAATAAAAGCAGAATGGGGTACGGCCTTGTCACAAAATAACACCTCCACTTCGCGCATCTTTTATGGCTGGTATGTGCTGGCCGCCGGCTTTTTGTTGCTCTTTTTCCAATCCGGTGCCCGTTTTTCTTTCGGGGTCATATTTAAGCCCATGATTACCGAACTGGGCTGGAATCGGGCCTCGATTTCATTGGCTTTTTTTCTGCATATGGTGTTTTTCGCCCTGACCCTGAGTCTTGCCGGCAAGCTATATGACCGCTATGGGCCCCGCTGGGTCATTTTGGTGTCAACGGTACTCATCGCCGCCGGTTACACCGGCACGTCCCGCATCATTGCCCTGTGGCAATTTCACTTTTTTTACGGTGTTGTCACCGCCGTGGGCGTGGGCGGGGCATCGGTTCCCTTGATTGCGGCCTTGATGAGCAGATGGTTTACCCGCCGGCGAGGATTGGCCATCAGCCTGTCCCTATCCGGCAGTTGTCTGGGCCAATTTGTCCTGGTTCCCATCATCAATTGGATTGTCCTAGCCTATGGCTGGCGGTTTTCATATTTGCTCCTGGGCATTGTCATGCTGGCTGTCAATATTCTGCTGGTCCTAATCGTGATCAAAGGTAACCCTGAAGATAAAGGTCTCAAGCCCTACGGGTATCAATCCATGAAGGCGGCCGCCGCACCCCATGAATCAGACGGTGCCTCCTTGCAGCCGGATGACATGAACCTGCTGAAGGCCATCAAAACCGGTTCATTCTGGCTTTTTTTGCCGGTTATGTTTATCTGCGGCAGCGGTGATTTTATGGTGGCCGCGCATCTGGTTCCATTCGTAACCGATTATGGCGTCTCCCCCACCAGGGCCGCCAACATGATGGCCTGGTTCGGCCTTTTGAGCATGGGAGGCATCCTGATTGCCGGTCCGGCTTCGGATTTGATCGGCAACAAAATCCCCATCGCGCTAACTTTTGTTGTGCGGCTGATTTTATTTCTGATGATTACAAAATATCCCAACCCGATCACCTTTTATGTATTCGCAGCCGGATTCGGGTTTACCTTAATGATTACCGCACCGCTGACCACAACCCTTTCGGGTCGGCTTTACGGATTTACGCATGTGGGTTTGATCTCCGGCTTTATCACCACCATCCACCACCTCGGCGGCGGATTCTGGGCCTTTGTGGGCGGGGTGCTTTTTGACAGGACCGGCCATTATCAAATCACATTTATATTTTCGGCCGCACTGGCCGTCATCGCCATTATTTGCAGTCTGGCCATAAAAGAGAAAAGACAGGTTTTATGATGCGGTTATGGCGCTGCGGCCGTGGTTCTGGACCCCGTATTAGGACCCGGGTACCCGCCCGATCAAACGAAAAGGTACAGTTGCCGTGAACAAATCGCCGCTGCGCCAAAAACCCAACCGGCAGCACCCGCCCGGCCGAAAGGAAAGCTTTTTCCGGGTTTTCAGGTTTTTGACTCGCTTATTCCTCTGGCCTTTTTTTCGCCTCGAAGCCCGCGGCGTAAAGAATTTGCCTGAGGACAGCGCATTTATCCTGTTAGTCAAACACCAGCGCTGGGAGGATATCCCGCTGCTGGGCCTGGCCACGCCCCGGCCGCTTTATTATATCGCCAAATACGAACTTTTCCAAAATACCCTGAGTAATTGGTTCATCTCCGCTCTGGGCGGCATCCCCCTCAACCGGCAACGCCCCCTTGAAAGCCGGCGGTTTTTACAGGCCACCATTGCCTTCCTTCAAAAGGGCGAAGGCATTGTGATTTTCCCGGAGGGTACCTACTATCGTGATAAAATGGGACCCGGCCAGATCGGGATGGTCAAATTCGTACTGTCACGCCTGGAGTTACCGTTAATACCGGTCGGTATCACTTATACGGCCAGCGGCCGGCGAACCGGCGTTCGTATAAAATTCGGTAAAGCATACCATGCGGGCCCGACTTTGGCTGCCGAAGCAGTGGTTGAACGTATGATAAGTGAGATAGCAAAACTTTCAGGGTTGGACACTGCTTGAACTTAATGACTCATAGAAAATCGATTATTTGACCTTCAGCCATTGCCCATCGGGCATCCGCCATTTGAGCATTTTCCTAATACGATGAATTTAAATTATTATTTGTGGCGTCATTTTATTTACTTAAGTTTGATTCAAGTGACTTCATTTTAATTTATTAAATAAATCAAAAAAAGAGTTGCTTCGCCTTCCAAAGTTCGGTAATGAAGGGTCAGCGGACAAAAGCCAGTTTTACCCCCCCCATCTCGTATTTCCCTCCAAATTACTAGGCTAGTCAAGAGAAGGAAGTAAAACTTAATGGCTGAACCGCAGCCAGGTGGTGAAAAAATGGACGCAATACTGAAGCCGATTCGCGAAGCAGTCCCGGCCATTAAGTGCTTTCATGACAATTGGGGGACTCGCTCAGGCATTGATCGCCGGCAGAAAAATGGACTTTATCTGGGCCCCGAAAGAAGAATACGCACCGAACGCCGCAGTGGATTTGATCGCCGCAGGCTCTCTTTTGTCCAGAGAAGAGCGGTGATGGACCTAAGAGCGGCTTACAGAGACTTATCCTGATAAGGATTTGGTGTTATAGCGCGAATAAGCAGGGTATGATATACCCTGTTTTTTTGACTTATCTTTACTTCATTTTACTTTATTTGCTCTATTTCACTTATTTTTACTCTAGTCAAATATGAATTCACCCACCCGGCACACGACCTTTTGTAGTCGCATCAAATTAAAAAAAACCAGCGCCAGCCTGAAAGATCGATTTTGATGCTTGAATGCAACCGCATTAACACGTATAATGGCGCCCGATTTCAGGCGCTTATTGACAACGGTCGTCAATGCGGAGTTTTTGAACCATGGCCGAAATAAAACCCTTCAGAGCATGGCGCTATCGCCCATCTTTGTTGAAAAACATCGGCGAGCTCACCTCGCCGCTGTTTGACGTTGCCTCTGAAAAACAACGCAAGGTGCTTTACGGAAATTCGTTGAACAGCATCCATCTGTCCATCCCCCGGGGGAACCAACCGGCTAAAAAAGCTGCTGCTGCCTTAGCGGAATGGAAACGCAATAAAGTCATCATACGGGATAACGTGCCCGGCATCTATGTCTATTATCAATATTTTTCCCTACCATCTGATCCTGAACCGTATTGCCGCAAAGGGTTTATCTGCAAGATCAGAGTTCATGACTGGCAGGACAACATTATTTTACGGCATGAAAACGTTATGGATGATGCTGTCGATGGACAACTCGAGTTGCTGGCGGAAACCCGGTTGAACGCCAGCCCGACCCACGGCCTCTATACGGATGCATCATTTGAACTGGAACCTTATATGGATGCCTGCATCCAGCACCCGATTTGCATGACAGAGGATTACCAGGGAGTCATTGATGTCATGGGGATTATCCAGGACGAGGCCATTATTGCTAAATTTATAGAGCGCTTGAAAGGCGAGCAGGTCATTCTGGCGGATGGCCATCACCGCTACGCCGGTTCGCTAGCGTATATGAAGCGGCAAATGGCCGACAACCCGGCCCATACAGGCAATGAGGGCTATAATTATCACCTGATGTGGTTGACCAATACCGAAGCAAATGACCTGCGCATCCTGCCCACCCATCGCCTGGCCAAGGGGCTGGAAAATTTTGATGAAACCGCTATTATGAAAAAATTTGAAAAACATTTTAAGATCAAGCCGGTGGCGGATCCGGGCGAGATTAACGAAGTCATTGTGGGCAAGCCATGGACATACGGGCTTATTTTTTCGGAAAATGCCTATGTCGTCCGGTTAAAGCCCGAAGCCTTCCCGGAGTTGAAATGGAATTTCCCGGAACAGATAAAGCAACTGGATCTGACGGTGGCGCATTATTTTATCATCGAGGAGATCCTCGGAATCCCGGGGAAAATACAAACGACGTCCGATAAAATTGAATATGAGAGAAACTTTACTAAATGTATGACCGCCGTTATAAAGGGAAAAGCACAAATGGCGATCATTACCAATGACGTTCGCATCGAAGACGTAAAACGCGTCTGCGAATGCGGCTGCACCATGCCCCCCAAATCCACCTTTTTTTACCCTAAGGCTGTTTGCGGATTCCTCTATTGTAGCATATAAAATTATTTTCAAAGCCCCATCTAATGCCTGAAAGAAAATGACATAACAGCTTCAGATGCGTTGGGTCAGAACTGACTCAATGCGCTCAAGGGCCCAGTCGATCTCTTCTCGGGTGATCACCAGCGGCGGGGCAAAACGAATCGTGTTATCATGGGTCTCTTTGCACAGCAGGCCACACGCCATCAACTGCTCGCAGTACTTGCGGGCACCGCCGGCATCAGAAGTCATTTCAATGGCCAGCATGAGCCCCCTGCCCCGCACCGTTTTGATGTGGGGTGCCTTGATCTTGGAAAGATTCGATAAAAAATAATCCCCCATGCTGGCGGCATTTTCAATCATGCCCTCTTCAACTAAAACTCTGAGCGCCGTTCGCGCGATGGCACAGGCCAGCGGGTTGCCGCCAAAAGTGCTGCCGTGCTCGCCGGGACGTAAAACATCCATCACCTCTTTGTTGGAAAGCACTGCTGAAACGGGGTAAAAACCGCCGGAAAGCGCTTTGCCGATCAGGGTCAGGTCTGCCTCAATCCCCTCATGTTCTTCAGCCAGCAATTTGCCGGTACGCCCCAGGCCGGTCTGGATTTCATCCAGAACCATGACGACATTGTTTTGGGTGCAGATAGATCTGGCCTTTCGCAGATAGCCGTCGGGCGGGATGATCACTCCGGCCTCACCCTGAATGGGCTCAGCCAGAAAAGCAACGGTGTTCGGTGTGATGGCTGCTTCGAGGGCATCACTATCACCGTACGGAATAATCTTAAATCCGGGGGTAAAGGGACCAAAATTTTCGCGAGATGGTTTGTCCGTGCTGAAGCCGACGATGGTGATCGTGCGACCATGAAAATTATTTTCACACACGATGATTTCAGCTCTATTTTCAGCAACCCCCTTGACCCGATAGCCCCACTTGCGAACAGCCTTGATGACGGTTTCAACCGCCTCGGCCCCACTGTTCATGGGCAATACTTTGTGGGAATTGGTCAAATCACACAGTTCTTTATACAGCAGGCCCAATTGGTCGTTGCGGAACGCTCGGGAAGTCAGGGTTAATATCTGTGACTGCTCGATCATGGTGCCCATAATTTTCGGGTGGCAATGGCCCTGGTTAACCGCTGAATAGGCCGACAGGCAATCCATATATTTATTACCCGCGACATCCCAGACCCAGATGCCTTCACCTCGCTGCAATACCACATCCAAGGGTTTGTAATTGTGGGCACCAAATTCATTTTCAAGATTGATGTAATCCTGAGGTTTCATAACACGTCCTCCCGCTTAAGGAGTTGAAAAGACAAGGTGTTCATCGTTCCGGCTT
>JASFGH010000129.1:0-8975 GCA_050123865.1 Desulfobacterales bacterium
TGATGAACATACCATAGTTAATGGTAACCGCACCTGCTTTTTGCGCGTCTGCCACAGTGGCAAACGGGCCGGCGACTGATCCCTCTTTGATTACGGCGAAAAGGTTAGAAAAATCCACATTGCCCAGTAACAGGCCGATCGGTGGCATGAGAACGTCAGCAACCAATGACTTGACAATAGTGCCAAAAGCGGCACCGATGATAATACCGACGGCCATATCAACCACATTGCCCCGCATAGCAAATTCTTTGAATTCTTTAAACATCTTCCTCCTCCTTTCATTTTGACCTGAGTGCCCGATTTAAAAAGATCTTTGACAAATCGTGGTGTTTGTCTTTTATCTTCAGGGCGACCACCGGTCGAAATTTACTGCATCCGCCTGTTATTTAGAGATAATAATAACTTTGATTTGTGTTTCGTCAAGTCAGAAAATAATTAACAGCCACAGCCGCTGCCGCAACCGCAGCCCCTATCTCCAGCGTGTGAAGTCAATTCGGCCAGGGCCTTGACCACCTCTTTGCTATCGGGCTGTTCAATCTTTGCAATTGTTGCTTTTAAATAAGATGAATCGTTTTCTTCTAACAGACTCTGAACCGGTAGCTGGAGATGCCCTAATAAAAGATGGACTTCTTCTTTCTTGAGGTGCAGTAAAACGATGTCGCCCTCCTTTTTGTTGACCAATTCGTATTCAAAAGGGCACATGCCATCAGGGCCGATACCAAAGATGAACTCAAATTCCAGGGCCTCCAGAGTCAAATCCATATGATCTGCGTTCGTGCCGGCTTCTATCCTTAATGTCACCTTTTTTAGATTTTCTACTTTATTCATTTTTTCTAACCCAAACTAAATGACGTGTTCAGTTCCATCCCTCAAGTATGAAAAGGTTTCAATATCTTTTACCGCCGGCATCTTGCTTCTTGCCGCTGGCTTCTTGCTGCGGCATCTATCAGACAGGGCATGATCAGGATATATCTCCATTTACCATTGTCGGCGCTGTTTCAGTAATTCTAATTTTTCAGAGCAAGCGACCAGCAGCCAGTTGTAAGTAATGCGAGAATTCTTATCTATCCCCGGATGTCTGTCGGCTCCATGAGCAAACCTATTCGAGATGCTTGGGCGGTTTTCCGATTTTATCGCCCAGCGCCCTTTCACGGTTTACAACAATCTGCGCAGAAATTTCACTGACGGCATTTATGATCCACATGGCGGTTTGTGAGCCTCTGGTATAGTTGGCTTCACCAAATGATTGGACTCGCTTTTGTTTTTGCAGGCTGTTTACCTGAGTAAATTCCTTGCTGGATTCGGGCTGATAGACGGCAAAAGTTCTTCCACCAAATCGATTGATCAAGGAGAAAACAGGAATATCACTGGGCCCGTCGGCGACATAAATCATATTTTGAAATGGGACACGACGATCTGCATCGGGAATCATGGCGTTTACGTCAATTTCCGGTATTTTGTTGCTGCCTTTATTAATTTCAAAAACAGCTCTGGTCTTGGTGGTATGATCGAGTGCATACGCTATTTGTGAAATCATGCGCGTATTCTTAGAAGCTGTTTTTCCAACTTTTCCCAAATAGCCGGGTGGGGGTGCGTCTTCAACAAATTCACATCCCCAGACACCATCGACATATGGCGCAATTTTACTGCCCAAAATCATCTGTCTTAAACCGGTCGAAACGATGTAGTGCTCTACTTGAATATCATGTTGGCGCCAATCTGCTTGCCTCGAAACAAATTGTTTAATTTCTTCAAAAAAATGCGGTAGTCCATTGTAGAGCTCTATTTTAGCTCCCAGTTTTCTTAAACGGGAATTGTTCAGTCCCTTGAAAACGCCTTCCCGGGTATAGGTTAAGATATGATTTAAATACAGCGTGTCTGTAGATATGAGATCAAGGTCGTCGTTTTTATAAACATCGGGCAGTTGCTCAACTTCTTTCCAAAATTTTTTGGCATCGACCGCATAGTATTCAAATATGGGCGCCTGCATATAGCCGGGGCTCAGCGTTTTATCAAAGTCCCAGATGCAGGCAATGATATTCTGCAAAAAAAGTTGTTGGGTCATTTCGGATGTCCGTGCTGATGATGGGTGCTTAATTATCTAATATAAAATGGATTTTGAATCAAATTATAAATTTAATCAAGGTTCAAATGTACAGCGTTCAAAGGTTGGATTACATATGAGCGATAGGACACTTACTTTTTATCATCTGACCCCTGACTTCTATCCTCTGAGAACTGAATTCGGAACCTCTGAGACCTGAACTTCTGAACCCGGAAGCTTTCAACCCTGAACCCGTATCTATGAAAGATATTTGCAGCCGACATAAATCTTGATATATAATACTTAATATTTCAAGCTAACCAATTATATATGAAAGGCGGAGATATGATTGAAAAAGTCATCATTATGGGGGCAGCCGGTCGGGATTTTCATAATTTCAACGTCTATTTTAAAGACAATGCGCGTTACGATGTTGCCGCTTTCACCGCTGCTCAAATTCCGGATATTGCCGGCCGCCTGTATCCTCCTCAGCTTGCCGGGGAGCGCTACCCTGAGGGAATACCCATTTATCCGGAAGACAACCTTGCCGAGTTGATTCGCAAAAATAAGGTGGATCTGGTAGCTTTTTCCTACAGTGATGTGCCCCATGTCGAAGTCATGCACAAGGCCTCCCTGGCGATGGCTGAAGGCGCCGATTTTATCTTAATTGGCGCGCCTTATACAATGCTTAAATCCCAAAAAACGATTGTAGCAGTTTGCGCGGTACGAACCGGATGCGGTAAATCACAGACCACTCGCAAGGTTTGTGAAATTATAAAAAAGATCGGGAAAAAAGCCGTCGTTGTTCGCCACCCGATGCCTTATGGTGACCTCAGGAATCAGATCGTGCAGCGCTATTCGACCTATGACGATTTTGAAAAAAACCAATGCACCATTGAAGAAAGAGAAGAATATGAACCTCTGGTCGAACAGGGCATAGTCGTGTATGCCGGTATCGACTATGGCAAAATTTTATCCGAAGCCGAAAAAGAAGCCGATGTGATCATCTGGGACGGCGGCAACAACGACACGCCTTTTTACAAACCGGATTTGCATATTGTTCTTTTCGATCCACACCGGGCGGGTCATGAGTTGCTGTATTTTCCCGGAGAAACCAACATGATTATGGCGGATATAGCCGTCATCAATAAAGTGGATTCAGCGCCGGCACAAAAAGTCTGGCAGGTCAGAAAAAATATTGAAGAATATGCCCCCGGGGCACAGATTGTTCTGGCGGAGTCTTCGCTGGTCGTCAAAAAGCCGGAGATGATTCAGGGCAAGCGTGTCCTGGTGATTGAAGATGGGCCGACGCTCACCCATGGTGAAATGCCGTTCGGCGCTGGAATTGTCGCCGCCGAAACATTCAATGCCGCAGAGGTCATCGATCCGCGCCCGTATGCTGCCGGCTCTTTGAATGAAACCTTCACTATTTATCCGCATATCGGAAATGTGATCCCGGCAATGGGGTATACACCTGACCAGATCAGCGATCTGGAAACTACGATCAATAAAGCGGATTGCGACCTGGTTTTATTTGCCACCCCCATTCATCTGCCATTGGTGCTGAATATTCAAAAGCCGACTTTACGAGTAAGGTACGAGTATCAAGACCACGGACAACCGACGATAGAGGAGCTTATCACCGCGCGTTTGGGTTGATTTTATTGCAGAGACAGTGAAAAATGAATGACCCTGATAAACAGATACTGCTCGTGGCCCTCGGAGGCAATGCCCTCATTCGTAAGGGGGAGAAGGGGACGGTGACCCAGCAGTTTAGAAACCTGGTATTACCCATTCGGCAAATCGCCAGGCTTTCCCAGGAATACAGGATCATTATCACCCATGGTAATGGCCCGCAGGTCGGCAACCTTTTATTACAGCAGGAAAGCTGCTCTGATGTCCCCAAACTGCCACTCGAAATCCTGGTTGCCCAAACCCAGGGCCAAATCGGTTACATGATTGAATCCACCCTGGACAGCCAGCTCATGGATTTGGGGGTTCACATCAAGCCGCTAATCAGCCTGATCACATACGTGGTGGTTTCCGAGGAAGATCCGGCTTTTTCGAATCCGACCAAACCCATCGGTCCGATCTATGCATCAAAAAAAGAAGCGCCGTCCGGCTATCCTGTTGTCAAGACCGCCAAGGGATACCGGCGTGTGGTGGTATCCCCCAGGCCGGTAACGATCATTGAAAAACGCGAAATCAAAAAATTAATTGCAGCGGATTTTATCGTCATTTGTTGCGGTGGTGGTGGCATCCCGGTGGTGCGGGAGGGCAGGGCGTTTCAGGGTGTTGATGCCGTAATTGACAAGGACCTGGCCAGTTCCAAACTGGCCGAAGAGGTGGGTGTTGACATCTTTGTGATCGCTACGGATGTGATCGGTGTGGCGCTGGATTTTGGAACCAAAGATGAAAGATTTATGCGCCGTTTAAATATTGGAACGGCAGACCAATTGATCGCCGAAGGCCATTTTGCCGACGGGTCGATGTGTCCCAAAGTTGAGGCTGCAGTCCGATTTGTGCGTGATGGGGGTAAGCGCGCTGTTATTACCTCGATCGAGGAAATTGAATCAGCCGTGAAAGGGCAGGCAGGAACCGAAATTACCTATGATGGCGCTAAGAACAAAATTTAAAATTATGCGGCTGATTGCCCTTGGCACAGGTACAATGATCGCTGCTCAAATTGCGATTCAATTGATAACGGGTTCAAGCCTCTGCCTAAATGCCGGCTGCGAAATCGTCGAACACTTGACGACCATTTCGCCTCTATATCTGAACATTTTGGGATTGATCTATTTCCTCGCGCTCTTTTGGCTGTTATTCAATCTGAAGCCAACATTTTGGTTTGATATTGATGTGATTGGACTGGTGCTCGTATCGGGCCTTGTCTTTGATGCAGCGCTGATGGCCTATCAAATATTTATTGCCCGTACGTTTTGCAGTTATTGCCTGATTATTTTTGCTCTGATGGTTATTTTGACGTTGCTCTACGGTTTGCGCCAGATGGCAATGGGAATCGCTATTTTAGTTGCGGTTGGCCTGTCCTTTTCTATTTTGACCTTTTTCCCAATGGGCGCAAAATCAAAGATCTATTCGCTTAAAGCGGCCGCTTACGGAGTAAAATCCTGCTCATCACCCACCAAAGAAATTTATCTGATTTTTTCCTCTGATTGCCCGCATTGCCAAAAGGTCATTGAAACTTTGAACAATTGTAACAGCTGTGATTTATATTTGAATCCGATTGATCCCGTAAAATCATTAAACCTTTCAGGGCTTGAGCTGAATCAACAGTTTTCACCCGAAATCAACCGCTTGATTCTGAAGGTACTGGCCATCGATAGTGTACCGGTCCTGGTCGTAAAAGACGCTGAAAGCTACAGATTTATCAGAGGTGAAGAAACGATTATAAACTTCCTGCGCCGTGCGTGTTTTACGCATGGCGAAGTATTATATTTCGACGAGGCACCTGTCTCATCCGACGATGAAATTACGGTGTTCACCAATGAAAACGAAGAATGCTCACTGGCGATTGATTGTGATTCGAATACTGCATCGCCAAACGATTAAATCATGGCAAGATCTGACACAGCCACAATTTGCAAACCCGGATAAAATAGCAATTAGGATTGATTTTTAAAATGGGCTATATTAAAATTTTTATAGTATTCACACCAGGCTCCCGTACCGATTGGTTGTGAGCCATCGGTGGTGAA
Organism: Desulfobacterales bacterium; assembly: GCA_050123865.1. Taxonomy (GTDB): domain Bacteria; phylum Desulfobacterota; class Desulfobacteria; order Desulfobacterales; family JAHEIW01; genus JAHEIW01. The sequence goes on from JASFGH010000129.1 coordinate 5,761, forward strand.
TGCATGCAAACGATCGGTAAGGATCAATAAATGGAGCACGGAATGACACATTGCATTTTACTGAATGCAGATTACACGTATCTCAATGTGGTTGATTGGAAACGGGCTATGTGCCTTCAGGCAAAGGGCAAGGTTGAGGTTTTAAAGAATTCTGCCAAAACGGTTAGAAGCGCCAGCGGCGCTATTTTCAAAGTCCCGGCTGTTATGCGCTTGATCAAACTTATCCGCACCCTTTATCGTACCGGAGTTGCCTTCTGTAAAAAGAACGTTTTTATCAGGGATGGGTTCAAGTGTGCCTATTGCGGTGCCGAGAAGCTGCGGCTGACCATCGATCACATTATACCAAAATCAAGAGGTGGCCAGTCTAATTTTGAAAATTGTGTGGCAGCCTGCAAGCCCTGCAATATCAAAAAGGGTCATCAAACGCCCAGGGAAGCAAAAATGTTTCTCAGTGTCAGGCCCGTCCAGCCGACCATTTCCGAATTTTTAAGAATAAAACTCCAAAAACTCGGCATCAATGATTTGTTGAGAGATCTGGGCGTTTATTAGGACAAGGCAACCATCGTATTTTTTCAGCACTCACAGTTAACTTTCCCCTCATTATCAGATATGCTTTTTGATGTGATGTGTCTGTTTCTGACGGGTTTTAATCAATTGTGATAAGAGGTGAATATGAAACTAATTGTTGCGGGTACGGGTTATGTTGGACTTGTTCAGGCCGCCGTTTGTTCAGAATACGGTCATGAAGTCTATGCCTATGATGTCGATCAGGCCAAAATTGACGCCTTTTCAACCGGTCGGGCTGATGAAATTGAAAAATTTGTCATGGAGCCGGGCCTGTCCAATATTATCCGCGAAACGCACGGTAAATCACTGTTCTTTTCCAGTGACTTAAAATCGATCATTGAAGGTACGGATGCGATATTCCTGTGCCTGCCAACACCATCCAATCTGGATGGTTCTACCAATCTTACTTATTTTGATTCTGCTGCGGAGCAAATCGCCGAAATTCTAGCCAAGAGAAAAGACAAACGCCGCATCGTCCTGGTCAGCAAGAGTACGGTGCCGATTGAAACCGCCCGGCGCCTGGAAGGCATTATGAAAAGGCATAACGTCGAAAATTTTGGCGTGGCTTCCAATCCTGAATTTCTGGCGGAAGGAACTGCTGTCAATCAGGCACGGCGACCGGATCGTGTGGTGGTGGGCTGTGACCATGAAGAGGATTTTAAGATTCTTCGCCGCGTTTATTCACAATTTGTCCATCACGTTCGCATCAAATATATCGAGACCACGCCCGAGACCGCCGAAGCAATCAAATATGTGGCCAACACAATGCTGTTGACCTATATTTCTTTCTGGAACGGGGTCGGCGCGAAACTCGGTGAAAAAATCCCAAATGTGAATATCGACGACCTGCGACTGGGGGTAACCGCTGATGACAGGATTAGCACGTGGGGCTCTTTTGTGAGCAATGGTGCCGGGGGAAGCTGTTTCGGAAAAGATATTGCTTCTTTAATTTATCAGCTGCGCCGATTGAATGTCAGCACCAAGATGCTGGAGGCCTCATATGAGGTCAACGAATATCAGAAAGTGTATCTGGTTGATCGCGCCATAAATGAAGCCAATTTTAAATTCAATAATAAAACCGTTGCTGTACTGGGCCTGGCGTTTAAAAAGCACACCAACGACATGCGCGATGCCTCGTCAATTAAGGTCGTTGAGGCTTTGCTCGGTAAAGGCGTTTCTCAAATCAATGCCTATGATCCGCTGGCCAACGCAACCGCCCGGCATGAGTTTGACCCTTCGAAAAATGTTCTCTTTGAGAAGATAAAATATTTTGAATCGGCTAAAGAGGCCATACAGGGAACCCAGGCGCTTTTTATTTCTTCAGATTGTGAAGAGTTTCGCGGGTTTTCAAGGACCATTGAAGATACGGTTCAACCTCCCTATCTGATCATGGACGGTCGTCGCATGATTCCGGATTACGGAGAACTGGTGTCAAAGAATTACAGTTATCTGGCGGTGGGATCGGTTGTCATGTGCCCGGCCTGAAATGTTCGCGGATATCAGGGAAATTCGGCCTAACCATAAAAGAAACGGGGATTTAGCATGATGAAAGGTATCATTCTAGCCGGCGGTACCGGTTCCAGATTGTTTCCGATTACCCGGGGGATCAGTAAACAACTGTTACCGGTTTATGACAAACCCATGATTTATTACCCCCTGTCCGTGCTGATGGAGGCCGGTATAAAAGAAATTTTAATCATTTCGACCCCGAATGATTTGCCCATCTTCAAAAGAATTTTAAATGATGGCTCCCAATTGGGGCTATCCTTTACTTTCAAAGAGCAACCCCGCCCCGAAGGTCTGGCCCAGGCCTTCGTCATCGGTGAAGAATTTATTGGAAGTGATTCTGTGGCGCTTATTCTCGGTGACAATATATTTTACGGACCTAATTTTTCGACTATTTTAAGCAGGGCGGTTGAATTGGAAAGCGGCGGATTGATTTTCGGTTATCCGGTCAAAGACCCCCAGCGATACGGGGTTGTGGAATTTGACGCCAGCGGCAACGTCACCGGAATCGAAGAAAAACCGCAGCGGCCAAAATCTTATTATGCTGTCCCCGGACTGTATTTTTATGATAATCACGTCATTGACATTGCCAAAAACCTCAAACCTTCCCAGCGCGGTGAGCTGGAGATTACCGATGTGAATATGTCGTATTTGCGTCAGCAAAGGCTCAAAGTTGAACTTCTGGGCCGCGGCTATGCCTGGCTGGATACCGGAACCCATGAAGCGCTGCAGCAAGCGGCAAGTTATGTTCAAGCCATCCAGGAACGCCAGGGGCTTAAAATCGCCTGCGTCGAGGAGCTCGCATACCGCTTGGGGTACATCGACAAGGAGCAACTTGAAAAACTGGCACATGATATGACGCAAAATGAATACGGGCGTTATTTGCAGGATATCGCCAATGATGTGGAGGTGCGGATATAAACCGTAAAACGGCCCCTCAGATGGCGCTGCTGCACAGACACCACCGACAAACCCGCCTCATCATCGTCTTGATGAAACCACTACCGGCTCTTTTCAGGTCCTGACGGATCGGTGCTCGTATTTTCCAACTCATCTTTGACGACTGCTCAGCCAGCGGTATTTGCTTGACAGGGTTTTGCAATCCAAGTAAAAAATTTAGTTTAATCTACAAATCCGAACCG
>JASFGH010000130.1:0-8940 GCA_050123865.1 Desulfobacterales bacterium
CCACGAACATAAAAGAGAGAATCAAAAATAAACTCAAAAAGGCATACTTAAAGTATGGCCTGTACTTTTTCAGGTGCACCAGCCAGCGATCCACCGCTGATTGGGCCTCGGATTGATCAATCTGGGTACTTTCAAATGGAATGTTGACAACTTCAACTTGATCACCCCGCTCGACATCAAAATTAACCGCCCGTTTGACAAGGTTTTCGATTTTGGTTAGCTCTTCGGCCGTACGGGGCATATAGGCCAATTGAGTTTGACCGTCTTCAGTCACATTGGACTGATAGGTGCCATCGACCATCACCGCAACCGAAATGCGTTCGATACCCCCCACCGGCTCCAGGGTGCGACTGGTCAATTTACCGATCTCATAGTTAACGGTTCGGTCCTGTTTGACAAAAGTCGTATTTTCGTCCTGCGAGGTCTGGTTGAGGGCGCCCTTGCTTTCGGGCAAATTCGATTGAATTCCAGGGATGCCTTTGGGGATTAAATCGTTTTCTTTAGCCGTTTCATTGAAGGTCTGTTCGCTGCGCACAACCTGATTTTCCGGCAGATAGCGTTCTTCGGTCAGTTCATGTTGCTTAAAATTCAGCGCGCAAGATGCGCGCACGATGGCCCGGTTGACACCCAGCGCCTTTTCCAACATGGATAAAACACGGTTTTCCAGTTTGCGTTCGACCTTGAGCTGATGGTCAAGCTGATCCGAACTCAAAGTGGTCACCCCCGCAACGCTATGCCGACCGGTTAACAAACGGCCATTGCTGTCGACCACGGTGACATTTTTCGGGTTCAGGCGCGACACGCTCGAGGACACGAGGTGCACAATGCCTTGAACCTGTTGCTGTGATAGCCATTTGCCGTGGCGTAATTTCAGAACAACCGATGCGGACGCTGCCTCTTCGGATTCGATGAAAAGCGACTTTTCCGGCATCACGATATGGACGCGGCAGCTGTCAACTTCTTCAAATCCATTGATGCTGCGTGCGAGCTCACCCTGGAGCGCTCTTTGATAATTAACATTTTGAGCAAATTCAGTCATGCCCAGTTTGGTGTTGTCAAAGAGCTCGAAACCTATGCTGCCGCCCTGGGGTAATCCTTCAGACGCCAATGCCATACGGGTTTCGTAAATCAGTTCATGCGGTATAAGGATCGTACTGCCGTTGGTGGCAAGCTGGTACGGTATTTTTTGATCTTTCAATCGACTGAGGATGACACCGGCGTCATTGGCATCCAGATGGCTGTACAGGGGATGAAATTCAGGTTTGCCAGCCCAATTCATTAAAAACACAAAGCCAGTAATTGAGCCCACGGTAAGTGCCAAGAGCACAATGCGCTTGCCGATGCTAATGCTTTTAAACAAGTTTTGAATTTGGGCGATGATTTGACGAAAAGGCATTGACGATCTCCGATTTTAGGCTGACATGCGCATGATCGTTTCATAAGCTGAAATAATTTTATTGCGGACCTGCATGAGCAGCTGAAAAGCCACATCCGCTTTTTCCAGCGCGATCATGGTCTGGTGAATATCTTTTTGCTTGCCGGCCGCAAAATCCTGCACGGCATTATCGGCAGCTACATGTAACTGATTGACTTCATTCAGAGAACGGGCCAGCATCGTGCCAAAGGACGCCGAATCGGGATCGGGTTCGGTCCGGGTGCCCGCCTGTGGGCCGATTAAAGTAGGCAGATCTTTTGGAATGGTGACTTCATTCATCATTATTGTCCTATTTCCAGCGCTTTAAGCGCCATATCTTTGGCGGATTGAATGGCGGTGACGCCTGCCTCATAACTGCGAGTGGCTGATATCATATTGACCATTTCTTCCATCAGATTGATATTGGGCATCGCCAGATATCCATTATCGTCGGCATCCGGATGCGTCGGATCATATTTCATAACCGGTTTGCGGCTGTCCTCCACGATGCCGACAACAGAGACCTCCTTTAAAAATTCTTTTTGCCGGTCGCGCAAAATATCGCGAAACGAGGCCTCCGGTGTTTGGGCTGCAAAAATCGGATCTTTGCGGCGATAGGGTCCTCCGGTCTTGGTACGGGTTGTGTTGATATTCGCCAGATTGGCGGATATTATATTCATGCGAAGCCGTTGGGCCGATAAGCCTGAGGCACTAATATGGAGCGCATCAAAAAAATCCATAATTATTGTCCTCCTTTGATGACGTTCTTAAGTCCTTGGAATTTTTTTCGAATAAGCTGCGCAGCGGTCCGATACAGAATGGTGTTTTCCGCCAGTTTCCCCATGGTGCGGTCCAAATCGACTGTATTGCCATCGGCCCTCAAATTGACCGGCGGCGGATCACTGGCTTTGATCTTGACACCATCTGTCGGTTGCCGACGGCCCGTTAGGTGCAGGGGGCCGGTGCGGACCAGCTTCAACATCCCGGAATGGCCGTCTTTTTTTTGGCGCACATCTTCCATAACAACCTCAAATGCTTTGTAATTCGGCGTATCGATGTTGGCGATATTTGAGGTCAAAACCCGATGCCGCAACGAACCCCGGTTAAGGGTTTTTTGCAGGCTTGAAATCGTCCCCTCAAATAGCGTTTGGGTTGGCATTTAAAAAATTCCCCTTTTGAGTATTTTTATTTTTATACATTCGAGCAATATTCATACCATGCTGGCGGATGCAACTCATGCCCCGCATTGATATAAAATTCAAAATAATTACATATAGTTATTTTAAAAATCCGATTGGGTGCGGGCGCATTCAACGGCAAAATTTACCGTTTGTGGGCTAGCATCAAGCCCAACTTGCAGCTGGAACCCTTTAACCGCTTTGCGCTTGGGACGCTGTTTCAGCCTCAGACGCTTCCATTTCTTGCTTGTATTCCTTCAATTTGTTGCGCAGCGTCCGGATGCTGATGCCCAACAATTCTGAGGCCCGGGTACGGTTGTCATCAACATCCCTCAGGGTTTTGGTAATCAGCTTTTTTTCCATTTCTCTGACGGTCATGCCGGCCTGAATCGATATGGGTGACTGAGAAGTACCTTCCGAATCACCCGGTTCCAAAAACAGGTGTTCCGGCAACAGTTCGGGCCCGTTGTTGACCAGTACGGCCCGCTCGATCGTATTTTCCAATTCCCTGATGTTACCCATCCATTTTTTGCCGGCCAAGCGTGCCAGAGCCGCATCGGATACTTTCATCACATCGCGTTGATTGGTCTGGCAAAATTTCTCGACAAAATGCGTCACCAACAACGGGATATCCCCTCTGCGTTCTCTGAGCGGCGGAATGGTAAACGGAACCACATTAATGCGATAATACAGATCCTCGCGGAATTTGCGTTCTGCAACCGCCTTCTTCAAATCCACATTGCTGATGGCCACTACCCGGGCATTCATGGGCACCGGTCGGCTGCCGCCGATCCGATCGATTTCCCTTTCCTGCAAAACACGCAGCAATTTGGCCTGCAAGGGAGGCGTCATTTCGCTGATTTCGTCCAGTACGACGGTGCCCTGTTTGGCAAGTTCAAATTTACCCATTTTACGGCCGACAGCCCCGGTAAAGGCACCTTTTTCATGACCGAAAAGCTCGCTTTCAGCCAGGGTATCCGGTAATGCTGCGCAGTTGAGTGCCACGTAGGGTTCATCTGAGTAGCCACTGTGCGCATGAATGTATGCCGCCAGAAGTTCTTTTCCGGTTCCGCTTTCTCCCTGAATCAAGATCGTTGAGCGACTGGCAGCTACATTTTTTGCCAACTTTAAAATATCAAGTAATTTCGGATCTTCAGTGATCAGTGTTTTATCTGTTATCTTAGATTTAACAACGGTTTTTGATGGGCGTGTTTGACCTTCTTCATTCATACACCCCAAAACTTTTTTGACGGTGGCAACCAGGGTTTCAAATGAAAACGGCTTCAACAAATAATCCGCTGCCCCCGCCTGCATGGCCTCAACCGCATTGTGAATGGATCCAAAGGCCGTAATGACAATGACGGCAATAACCGGCTTTATTTTTTTTATGGCACCAATGAGTTCCAAGCCTGACATTTCGGGCATCTTTAAATCCGTAATCACAAGGCTAATGGGATCCTTTTTGATTTTCACCAAAGCGTCCGTGCCGCAAGCAGCGCTTTCGACGCTAAATCCACTTCGCGTGAGCGCGTGCGAGAGCGCGCTGCGCATCTCGGATTCATCATCAACGATTAGTATTGACGCGAGGCCCATATCTAAAACTCCGCTTAATCCTTTGATATTTCATCATTATTGCTTGTATATTCACTCCAAACAGGCAAACGCACAACGCTTTTGGTCCCTCGGCGGCTGCTGCTAATATCGATGCATCCGCCATGCATTTTAACGATATTATGAACAATGGTCAGCCCCAAACCGGTACCTTTCTTGCGGGTGGTATAAAACGGATCAAAAATCTTTGACAATTCAGTCTTCGCAATTCCGCAACCGGTATCGACAAAATGCACTTCGGCTAAATCCGCGCTAGCAATACCGCTGGTTTTGTGACTTGAAATATGCAACCGCCCGCCGTCGGACAGGGCCTGAATGGCATTGAGTATCAAATTCAAAAAAACCTGCTTGAGCAATTCCAGATCACCTTTGACAAACATTGTTTCGGTGGTCAGATCGGTCTGGACATCGATTCCATCCTGAGCATCCAGCAGGTGGCCGGCAAAAAATAGGGAATCTTTCAACGCTTCGTGCACGTCCAGCACCTGCTCGTCCAATTGCTGTTCCGGCCTTATAAACAGCAGCAAATTAGAAACAATATTGTTGATGCTCTTGACACCCGCTGAAATATGTTCAGCCAATGTCTTTAGCTCTTCGTAATCCTGCAGATCGGCGATGAGCATCGTTGAAAAAAGCTCGATGCTGCCCAATGGATTGCGGATTTCATGGGCAATTCTGGCGGCCATCTCGCCCATTGCAGCCAAACGCCCTGTTCGTTTGGCCTGCAACTCCATGCTTTGCATCCGCGTGATGTCTGTCAGGGACAAAACGGTTCCGATATTGTCATCCTTTGCCGAAGTCAGTGGTGCAATAGCAACATTCAGATGCAGGTTGTCCTTCTGTTTGGCGGGTACCACGATGGTTTGTATTTCGGTGGTCTCTTTGGTATTTACGATATCTTTGAGGTTCAAGGCTGGGTTATTAAAATAATCGGCTGCAAATACACCATCAAACGTCTGACCCAAAACATCTTGGGCGGCTAGTCCCGTAATTTTTTCTGCGGTGCGATTAAAACTGATGATTTTACCGCTAGGATCCAATGCCACAACACCGGTGGGAATGCTTTCAATAATAGGACCTATGTATCGATTTTGTTTGCCCGACAATGGATATGCAGCTGTATTTAAAGCCGTCATATGATTTTCCGAAATTTCAGCGATAAGAGTAACGCTTTGATATTGTATTATAATTTATTTCTATTGCCCAACGTCTGAATACGACGAACAGCAGGCCAGACGCGCATCAATTGAGCAAATATCATGCCATTAAAAGCTCGCCTTTGGCCCGCCGCGAGCTGATGATGCTCTCGCCGGGTAGAGAGCCACCAAAGGGGGCTGCAGGCTGATCTGCCCATTGGGAGAGCCTAATATAAGCGACTGAAATAATGTTTAATACGACGTAATTCAACCTCACCTCCGAATAAAAGCGAGCAGTAGGTCCAAACGACTTAAGGTCGATATCTGTAAAATTTTATCTAATTTCAGTCACTTCGATGAGGAATTGATCACAAATCCTGTCAATTTTTCAAAGCGCGCATGTCACTGCATTGACGCTAACGTACCGGTTATGAAAGATAAAGTGAAGAGGTTGATCACAGTAGAGAAGTGGGCTGAGGCACGGTCGGTAATTCAAAAACCCGACAGTTGATACCAGTGGAATGGTTCTCAAATATAGGTTTCCGTCAGACGTGAGATCGCGCTGATCCCAGATCGGCAATCAATATCGAAGCCGTCTTTGTTAGTTCGCGTATTGCTGTATTCGGTGACGCTTTATTTTTTCCACCAAAGTCGTCCGATTGAGTTGCAGTAGTTTGGCGGCTTTATTTTTTACCCATTTTGTTTTTTCAAGCGATTGTAAGATCAAATCTTTCTCAAATTCGGTGACAGCATTGTTTAAACAAATGCCTTCATCGGTTATTTCAATCGATTGATTCGCCTGATATCCGTCGGCAGACTTAAGTTCTTTTGGCAGATCATTCAGCGAAATCTGACCGGAACCGATCAAAACGACGAGCCTTTCAATAACGTTGCGAAGCTCGCGCACATTTCCCGGCCATCCATAATGCATCATAACTTCAAGTGCATTATCCGATATTCCTTCTAAGTTTCTGTTATTTTTAATATTATACATTTTAATAAAATAAGAAACCAGATAGGGAATATCCGATTTGCGCTCCCTCAAAGCCGGCAGCCCGATGGGGATGACATAAAGGCGGTAAAACAGATCCTCGCGAAAATTGCCCTTTTTGACCTCTTCAGGTAAATCCCGATGAGTAGCCGCAATCACCCTGACATTCACTTTGATGGTCTTGGCACCGCCGACCTGCTCGAACTCGCCTTCTTCCAGAACCTTAAGTACCTTGACCTGAAGGTCAGGACTCATATCTCCAATTTCATCTAAAAATATGGTGCCACCATGGGCCAGTTCAAATTTGCCAGATTTAGAAACAGTGGCTCCGGTGAAAGCGCCGCGCACATGGCCAAACAATTCACTTTCAAGTAAATTTTCAGGTATTGCGCCACAATTTATTGAAATAAATGGTTTATTTTTACGAAGAGAATTTTGGTGAATGGCCTTGGCCACCAGCCCCTTACCCGTGCCGGTTTCGCCTGTGATCAGTATGGTGCTATCACTATCAGCGACTTTATCAACCAGATTAAATACCGCCTGCATCCTCTCGCTGCAACCGATGATGGCGTGTCTGGGGTCATCGCCATTCAGAGTTGCCTGAAACATCGAACTTTTTGCGAATAGATCAGAGCTGGGGGCTAATGTTTTGCTGACGGCCAAGTTTTGCACCTTCTCCTCCTTTGAGCAGGTTAATAAACAGCTGGTAACTTCTTTGGGAATGCAGACTTCTTTGTACAGGCAACAGTGTTTCGCGTCGCGCATGCGGGATTGGAAAAATCAAGGACGAATACCGATACAGCAATATCCATGCCGCGAATCAGCCAATGGTGAAGGTCCAATCTGATGATGGTTATCAGATGCCCATCATTTGTAATGGGAGAACAACATGAAGGTATGGGCATGATCATTTGCCACAATATTTTGTGCAGACTGTTTTCGGAAAAAGATGATAACGCCGATTAAAATCTTTAATCAGGGTCGATGGATTTCTATTGGAGTGAAAAATTATGGGCGTTCGAAATCCCATTTTATTGCAATTTGCAAAAAATGCACGAATGCCTATCGCTAAATGAAATATTTCTCACACAAAAGAAACAGATCGCAGGATTCAGCCGCGCATTAAGTTCTTTCCATAGGAGCCAGCTTTTAGGGAAAAGTAGTAATTTAATAATTGTTTCAGATGATTAAATCATCTATTGTTTGACTTCCGCCGCAGGATGCCGGGTAACTTGGGTGTCGAAATTCGAGTCCGATTGAAAGCTATTTTTGCAATTTGCCAATATAGATGTGGGGCCGTTAATTTAAGGCGTATAGGTAATAAAGAGGCTAATTTCATCAAATTCTTTGCATGTGGCTGCCAGAAGCGATTCAATCGCCTGGGGTCTGATGCGTAAACTCTCCCAGGCAATTTGATCCAGCGCGGGCATCTTATTGTCGCCGGGGTATCCGATATTAAGCGAGCGGCACAAAATATCCGCCAGATGAACAATGGCTGCTTCAAATGCAAATCGTCCGGCTGCACTCGGCTGATGATGATGTAAAATGATATTGATCAGTTTTGGCGGCAGATTCCAGCGTTCCGCCAAGAGTTTGCCCACCTGTGGATGTCCATATCCCAGAACCTTTTCCTCGGCCGTAATCATCAATATATTTTGTTCGTTAACCAGACGATGGATATCCTTGAACGCCTGAGATAAAAAGATCATTTCCACAATTTTGCCAATATCGTGCAAAAGGCCGGCCACAAAGAGTTCCTCAACCTTATCGTAGCGCAGGTGATTGCCGATCACTTTGGCCGCCACAGCACAGCCCAGCGAGTGATCCCAGAACTGCTCTTGCCGGATGTGGCTGTTTTTTTTACGATTCGAAAAAAGGTCGAATACAGACGTGGTTAACAGCAGATTGCGGATGGCATCGAAACCCAGCAGGACGATGGCGCCGGTGATGGTCGAGATGCGCTGGGGAAATCCGTAAAAAGATGAATTCACCAGTTTCAGCAGCCGGGCAGCCAGGACCTGATCATCTGTTATGATGCGCGCCAGGTCCCGCGCGGAGGATTTGGGGTCGTTGACAAGCTCTGCTATTCTCAGGACCGTTCTTGGCAGAGTGGGCAAATCTTTGACCCGTGATATGACACGGTTAATGTCAGGTGGTTTCATTGTGCTTGTCCGGATCCATTATTCGCTTCTGCAGCTGCCGGCTGGCAGCCTTCATGATCGCCTGCATAATAGGGTCATCGATCACATCGGCAAATTTGGCTTGCAGCTCATTTTCGATACTTTCAAGGGTCTCAAATTCAATTTCGTAATTAGATGGCCCATCCTTTTGACCCCGCCCTTTTACGTTGACCTGATCGATCCCCCAGGTTTTAAGCATCCAGATCCGTTTTTGGGTAAGGGCGGTCCCTTTCTCCAGCAAAAGCAGACCTTGCCGATTGTAAACCGGGTCAGCCAATACCAATCCCGGTTTTAACGCATCAATTTTTAATTGGATCACAACAGCCTCAATTCATTTTTGTTTGGCTTTGGCGTATTGGCGTATAAAAAACCAATTGCGGATTGCAGATTGAAAAACCCAAGCGGTGCGTTTTTGAAATCCGAGATCTGT
>JASFGH010000131.1:0-8880 GCA_050123865.1 Desulfobacterales bacterium
ACGTCAATATTACCCTAAAAGATGCCGAGCCGTTGAAGCCCACCCTTGAGAAATTGGCGCTGCACCTCAAAACACCGACAGGTGCGTTGTTGTCTCAAATAAAGCAGACACGAGGTGTATCGGCCTACAGCCCCCAGATGCTCCAGCAGGATGTGGGGCGCAATACCCTGGCCTCAATCGAGGTCAATAAATTCGATTTGCCGGGGGTTTCAGTTGATGTCAACTTACGGCGCCATTATCTTCGTGAATGCCAGGCAGCTCATTTAATCGGCTATTTGAGCGAGATCAGCCCGACTGAACTCAAAAGCGGTTCTTATCCGGGCTGCCGCAGTGGGGACCTGATCGGCAAGTTTGGCGCCGAAAAAGTTTATGAAAATTTTTTGCGGGGCAAGCGTGGGGGGCGCCAGGTTGAAGTCAATGCCAATGGCCTGGTGGTCAGAATTTTGAAAACCGTTGAGGCCAAACCCGGGCACAATGTTTATTTGACCATCGACCAAAATTTACAACAACGCACCGAAGTGCTGTTGGATGGCGTGGTCGGCGCTGCCGTTGCCGTCGAGCCGTCATCAGGAAAAATTTTAGCCTTGGCCAGCAGCCCTTCTTTTGATCAAAATTCATTTGTCGGCGGCATTACCCGCGAGCAGTGGGATTCCCTGATTTCCCATCCCTTCAGACCGATGTCAAACCGGGCCATTCAGGGCGAATACCCTCCCGGGTCCACCTATAAAATCATTACCGCGCTTGCCGGGCTGCAGGAAGGCGTCATTGATGCGCACAGCATCTTTCATTGCCCGGGGTATCATCGATTCGGCAATCGGATTTATCGTTGCTGGAAAAGAGGGGGGCACGGGAAGGTTCATATTATCAAGGCTGTGGAAGAATCCTGTGATGTCTTTTTTTACCAGGTCGGCCAACGTCTGGGGGTGGATCGCCTGGCATGGTATGCGAAGGCCTTTGGTCTGGGATCGCCCACCGGTGTTCGTCTAGATCATGAAGCCAACGGCCTGATTCCGACGGCGGCCTGGAAAAAAAGGCGTACCGGCGTGCCGTGGCAGGAAGGCGAAACGCTGTCGATTGCCATCGGTCAGGGGTTCAACCTGGCGACACCCATTCAGATGGCAGTTCTGGCTGCCGCTGTGGCTAATGGCGGCCATCGGTATCAACCCCTGATTCTGGACAACATTAAGACCGTGGATGGGCAGCTCCTGCAAAAAAATGAACCCAAACTGATCGGAAAACTGCCGGTTAGCCCCGTGCACCTGGAGCTTGTCAAACTGGGCTTATGGAAAGTGGTTCATGGTGAAAACGGAACGGCGCGCGGCAGTCGACTGTCCGATATCGATATCAGCGGTAAAACCGGTACCTCCCAGGTGGTCAGTCGCAAGGAGAACGAATCCATGGCTGAAGAAGACATGCCGGCCCATTTGCGATCCCATGCCTGGTTTATCGCCTACGCACCTTCTGAAAAGCCGACAATCGCAGTTGCGGTTGTCATCGAGCATGGCGAGCACGGCTCCGGTGCTGCCGCCCCGATCGCCAAAGAGATGATCAAAACGTTTTTGCGCAAGCCACCGGCCAGTTCACAAGTGGCAGCTCAAAATGCGGCAAATAACACCGGAGGAGGTGGATAGGCCGCTGGCCTTTAACACGGTTTCAGGTGTCAATCATTTGGTTCATAGGTTCAACGTTCATAGGTTCAGAGGTTTAGATAAATCAGAAATAAAGCATCAGATATTTGATGACACGGGATAACAGACAGAAACAGGCCACTTCAGTTCTGAAACTTCTGAACCCAGAACCTTGAACCTTTGAACCCTGAACCCGAGAACTGACACCTGACACCTAAGTGAAGCGATAATGTTTGATAGACGACTCGTACAGTATTTTGATTGGGGTTTGATGGGCCTGGCCATCTTGATCGGGTGTGTCGGGCTGCTCACTTTGTACAGTGCGGTAACTGCTGAGACGCCCTTCCCACAAAAAGTGCTGTTCTACAAACAGCTCCTGTGGTTTTCTGTTGGGCTGACTGCCATGGTGACCGCTTTTTTGTTTAATTATAAAATTTTGGATCGCTGGGCCCAGCCGATTTATTTTGCCTGCATCGCATTGCTGCTGGCGGTTTTAATCTTCGGCAAATATGTCGGTGGATCGCGCCGCTGGTTGATTCTGGGACCTGTATCGCTGCAACCCTCCGAACTGGTAAAAATTGCCGTCATCATTGCGCTGGCGCGCTATTATTCCAGGGATGCCAAAACAGGCGGATACACACTGAGGGAATTGGTGCGCCCTCTGTTGATCATTATGCTGCCGGTCTTACTCATCGGTATGCAGCCGGACCTGGGCACAGCGGGCCTGGTGGTACTCATCGCCGGTTCCATCACTGTTTTTGTTAAAATTGAAAGACGCTCATTTATATACCTGATTGGTTCCGGAGCCATAATGGTTCCACTCATATGGTTTTTTTTAAAGGACTATCAAAAACAGCGGATTCTCACATTTTTGGATCCGGATCGAGACCCGCTGGGCGCCGGCTATCACATTATTCAATCAAAAATTGCGATCGGTTCCGGAATGATTAGTGGAAAAGGATACTTAAAGGGAACCCAGAACGCACTTTCATTTTTGCCGGAGGAGCACACCGATTTTATATTTTCAGTTTTAGCTGAGGAGTGGGGATTTCTGGGATCGGTTGCCCTGATTCTGCTATTTTTAATTTTGATCATTTGGGGCTTGAACGTGGCGCACGCCTGTCGCGAGCCCTTCGGGACGATTTTGGCTGTTGGCGTTACCGCGATGATTTTCTGGCAGGCTCTGATCAATATCGGAATGTCCATGGGGCTATTGCCGGTGGTCGGGGTGCCGCTGCCTTTTGTCAGCTATGGAGGATCCTCGGTTTTAACCACCGCTATCAGTATTGGCCTGCTGCTCAATGTCAGTATGCGGCGGTTTATGCTCGACTGAAGGTGCTACGGCTGATCCAGGAACAGGCGCGGCATCCGGCTTGGACCCCAAAAGCGCCTGCCGGCAGACCCAATGGTATGCGATCCCGGCTTTAAGACAGGCGTGTGGCCAGGCATTGTGACCGGGAGACATAGACGACCGATGAAAGATGACAAAAAGATCGGATCCATCCCGGCGGGCTTTTCAACGTCAAATGTGCCATGAAAACCAAATCGGACACCCTCAAAAAGCCGGAAGCGACCCCTCAAATTCGCCCCGTTTCAGAGCCTTCCACAGGCAACTAAAATTTGCAAAAAATCCTTTGACAACTGCTTGGGCTGGATGTTATAGACCGCCCGAGCCAAACCATCCGTTTTTCATTAATCAAACTAATTCGACCAGTTGTACAAAAATTTGTCGACGGAGGATTATTAAATGAGGTTTTTCGGTCGAAACCGCAAATTTCCTTTAATCGTTCCGGCAATCGTGATCAACATGTTGTTGTTGGCGGCTTCATTGGCCCTGGGATCGTCGGAAGAGTCTGGTGGTGGCGGCGTTACCGTCATGCCGGATTGGACCGTTTTCATTCAAATCATCAATTTTCTCCTCATTCTGTGGATCTTAAACCGCATCTTATATCGCCCGATCCGCAATATTTTACGTCAGCGGAAAGAAAAAATGGACGGCCTTGAGCTCAGCATCCAAACTTACAATGATGACGCCGAGGAAAAAGACAATGCCTTTGCGGCCGGCATCAAAGAAGCGCGGGCCAGAGGTCTGAATGAAAAAGAAGCCTTGTTGCAGGATGCTGCTGAAGAAGAAAAAAAGATCCTCGCCAAGGTCAATGAAAAAGCGCAAGCGGAACTGGCAGATATCCGCCAGAAGATTTCGCAGGAGGCCCAAACCGCCAAAGCCGCTTTGCAAACCAAAGTGGAAGAATTTGCGGGTGATATTTGCCAAAAAATAATAGGGAGGACGGTTCAATGAAATTTTTTGATTCATGCCGATACATCGGTCTCAAAGCCCCCCGTGGAATATTCATGGGAGTTGTGCTTGTGATTCTGTGCCTGGCTGTTGGAACCGCATCGGCGGCATCCGGCGAAGGGGGCGGCGGAAAAGGCTGGGTCGCCACCGATACGTATCGGGTTATGAATTTTGTTGTGTTGCTTGCTGCCCTCATATTCCTTTTACGCAAACCGATGTCGCAGGCCTTAAGTTCGCGCATAAAAACCATCAAAGAACAGCTGGAGAGTTTGGAGACGCAAAAAGCCGAAGCCGAAAAAAAACTGGTGCAATATAATGAAAAATTATCCCAGCTGGAGAGCGAAGCCGAAAAGATTGTCCAAGGCTATATCCAGCAGGGCAACGAGGCCAAGGTCAAAATCTTAAAAGAAGCAGAAGCGACTGCCGAAAAAATGCAACTCCAGGCAAAACGCAATATCGAGCATGAGTTTAGCAAGGCCAGACAGGAGCTGCAGCGGGAAGTCGTTGAAAAATCGCTGATCCAGGCAGAAGAAATGCTGAAAAAGACAATCACGGATCAGGATCAGGATAAACTCGTAAACGAATATTTAGATAAGGTGGTGGCATAATGAAAAATCTGGCTGTCGCCCGGCGTTACGCCAAGGCCCTTTTGCTGATCAGCAAAGAGGATGGTCAAACCGATTCCTATCAAAAGGAACTCACTGGATTTGCCGACCTCATGGAAAAGGATGGGGCGCTGAATCAAGCGGTTGCAAACCCCCTTTATGAGGCTTCCGTGCGCCGCAATGTTTTACAGTCGGTCATAGGCAAACTCGGCATCTCTGGCACCATGAAGTCTTTCCTGCTCTTGCTTTTTGACAAAGGCAGAATTGGATTTATCAGCGCGATTGACGATTTTTACAAAAAGCTTGCCGATGAACTTAGCGGTATCGGCCGTGCCAGTGTGATATCGGCCACCGATCTTTCTGAGGAAACGGTGGAACGGATTCGGGCGGCCTTATCCAAAAAAACCAATATGGACATTGTATTGCAAGTTGAAAAAGACCCCGGGTTGATCGGTGGTATCGTTACCCAAATCGGGGATCTTGTCTGGGATGGCAGTATCAAGACGCAATTATCTAATTTGAGAGAAACTTTAAAAAGGGGTGAGGGTGTCTAATGGAATTAAAAGCTGAAGAAATAAGTCAGATCATCAAAGAGCAAATTACGGATTACGACAAAAAAGTTGAGCTCAGCGAGACCGGTACGGTGTTATCAGTGGGTGATGGCATTGCCAGAATTTACGGACTCGAAAACGCCATGGCGCTGGAGCTGGTGGAATTTCCGGGTGCTATCCTCGGACTGGTTCTCAACCTTGAGGAGGATAATGTGGGTATCGCCGTTATGGGGGAGGACATCCATATTAAAGAAGGCGATATCGTCAAACGCACCGGCCGTATTGCCCAGGTGCCGGTGGGTGAAGCCGTGCTGGGCCGGGTGGTATCGGCTGTGGGAGAACCATTAGACGGTAAAGGCCCGATTGATGCCAAAGAGACCCGCCGGGTGGAGATGGTGGCACCCGGTGTTATTGCCAGAAAGAGTGTACATGAACCCTGCTACACGGGCCTTAAAGCGGTCGATGCCATGACACCGGTGGGAAGAGGACAGCGGGAACTGATCATCGGTGACCGCCAGATCGGTAAAACCGCCTGCGCCATTGATGCCATCTTGGCCCAGAAGGATACCGATGTATACTGCATCTATGTGGCCTGCGGTCAGAAAAAATCTACGGTGGCCCAGGTCCACGCCGTGCTCGAAAAGCATGGCGCCATGGAATACACCACGATCGTGGCGGCCTGTGCCAGCGATCCGGCCACGCTACAGTACGTCGCTCCTTATGCAGGTTGTGCCATGGGTGAGTATTTCCGCGACAGCAAGCAGCATGCCCTGATCATTTATGATGATCTCTCCAAACAGGCTGCTGCCTATCGCCAGGTGTCTTTGCTGCTGCGGCGTCCCCCGGGCCGTGAGGCTTTTCCGGGCGATATTTTTTACAATCACTCCCGGCTGCTCGAGCGGGCCTCCAAGCTCAATGATGAGCTGGGCGCCGGTTCCCTGACTGCGCTGCCGATCATCGAAACCCAGGCCGGTGACGTTTCTGCCTATATCCCGACCAACGTTATTTCAATTACCGACGGCCAGATCTATCTGGAGCCGGGACTGTTTTTTGCCGGTGTGCGTCCGGCGATCAATGTTGGTCTTTCGGTATCCCGGGTCGGCGGCTCCGCACAGGTTAAGGCTATGAAACAGGTCGCCGGCACCCTGCGGCTGGATCTGGCGCAGTATCGCGAGCTGGAAGCGTTTGCCGCATTCGGCAGCGATCTGGACAAGGCCACTCAGCGGCAGCTCACCCGCGGGGCCCGGCTGGTTGAAATCTTAAAACAGCCCCAGTACCAACCCCTGCCTATGGAAAAACAGGTCACGATTCTTTTTGCCGGCACAAAGGGTTATCTCGATGATTATCCGGTCGATGTGCTGGCCAAATACGAAGCCGGTCTGTATCCGTTTATCGAAGACCGCTATCCGGCCATTTTTACGGAGCTGGCCGAAAAACAAGAAATCAGCGACGATCTCGAAAATCAAATGAAACAGGCTCTGGAAGCCTACGGTGAGGAGTTTAAAGATACGATTAAGTAGTTATTTGTTATCCGTTATCAGTTAATAGGTTGCAGACCTGCACCAATAACGAATAACCAATGACGAATAACATTTATTACAAAGGCTGGTTGCATGGCGACACTAAAAGATATCCAGTTAAAGATTGCAGCGGTAAAAAAGACCCGACAGATCACCAAAGCCATGAATATGGTAGCCGCCTCAAGGTTGCGCGGCGCGCAATCCGGCATGGAAGCCTTTCGCCCCTATGCCGGCAAGTTTGCCGAGGTGCTGGGGAGCCTGGCAGAAAGGGCCGGTGAAGAAACCAATCCGTTGCTGCTGCCCAAGGAGAAAGTTAAAAACGTCCACATCGTATTATGTACCTCCGATCGGGGGCTTTGCGGCGGATTCAATGCCAATTTGATTGAAAAGGCCGATGCCTTTATAAAGGAAAAAGCCGGGGCCGACATTGCGTTTTCATTGACCAATTTTGGCAAAAAGGGCCGCGACTGGTGCCGTAAAGAAAATCTCCAGATCGACAACGAATACCTGGGTGTCGTGGGTACCACCATTGGGTTTAATATCGCATCCACGGCCGGGAAAAACCTCGTCGATGCTTTTCTGGCGGACACCTACGATGAGGTTTACATCGTCTTTGCTGAATTTGCCAGTATGGCCCGTCAAATTCCGGTTTTGCATCAGTTGCTTCCGATTCCGCCGATTGAAACCGATGAAACCGAAGAAGGTGAAACGGCCGGCGCCTATTTACCGGAACACATTTGTGAACCGTCCACGGATGCACTGCTGGGGGAAATGTTGCCCAGAAACGTATATGTCCAGATTTACAGCGCTTTGCTGGAGACATCGACCAGCGAACATGCCGCACGCATGATGGCGATGGACAATGCCACCAAGGCCTGCAACGACATGCTCGAGAATCTAACGCTGATCTATAACAAGGCCCGTCAGGCGGCCATTACGGCTGAATTGATGGATATTGTCGGCGGCGCCGAAGCGCTCAGAGGATAAGAACAGTTAATAGTTAATTGTTATTTGTTAGTGGTCCATCGAATAACAAATAACCAATAACAAATAACTAAAACGGAGGTTTTCGATGGGAGAGAATATTGGTAAGGTTTTACAGGTATTGGGACCTGTTGTTGACGTTGAATTTGAGCAGGGGAAACTGCCGACCATTTATTCGGCGCTGACCATAAGCAATCCCTCCATCAGTGATGAAGAAGATAATCTGGTGGTAGAGGTGGCCCAGCATCTGGGTGATAATGTGGTTCGGACGATCGCCATGGACGTCACCGACGGTCTGGTTCGGGGGATGCCGGTTAAAGACACCGAAAAGCCCATCATGATGCCGGTCGGCGAAGCCGGGCTGGGTCGGGTTCTCAACGTGGTTGGCCGGCCTGTTGATGGACTGGGCCCGGTGAGCCAGGAAAAGATGATGCCCATCCACCGCGAAGCGCCGAAGTTCACCGAACAGGACACCACAGTGCGCGTTCTGGAGACCGGTGTTAAGGTTATCGACCTTTTGGTTCCTTTTCCGCGCGGGGGCAAAATGGGCATGTTTGGTGGGGCTGGTGTCGGCAAAACCGTTATTATGATGGAAATGGTGCATAATATCGCCATGCAGCATGGCGGTATCTCGGTCTTTGCCGGTGTGGGTGAGCGCACGCGTGAAGGCAACGACCTGTATCATGAAATGAAGGACTCCGGCGTGTTGCCTAAAGCTGCATTGATTTACGGGCAGATGACCGAACCGCCAGGTGCCCGAGCACGGGTGGCGCTCTCGGCATTGACGGCTGCTGAATATTTTCGGGATGAAGAAGGACAGGACGTGTTGATTTTTATCGACAATATTTTCCGCTTTACACAGGCCGGTTCAGAGGTTTCCGCCCTTTTGGGCCGCATGCCCTCTGCCGTTGGATATCAACCGACACTGGCCGTTGACTTGGGTGAGTTGCAGGAACGCATCACCTCCACCGATAAAGGATCCATTACCGCCGTGCAGTGCGTGTACGTGCCGGCGGACGACTTGACCGACCCGGCTCCGGCAACCACATTTGCGCATCTGGACGGAACCGTTGTTTTATCCCGTCAAATCGTTGAGTTGGGTATTTACCCTGCAGTGGACCCCCTCGATTCGACCTCACGTATTCTGGACGCTGCTTACATCGGAGACGAACATTATCAGGTCGCGCGTCAGGTACAGCAGATTCTGCAAAAGTATAAAGAACTTCAGGATATTATTGCCATTCTGGGAATTGAGGAATTGTCCGACGAAGATAAAGTCACCGTGGCGCGGGCCCG
>JASFGH010000132.1:0-8868 GCA_050123865.1 Desulfobacterales bacterium
GATAATGGTAAAGATCCAGCCCCATTTGATCAGCGGTTTCTTTTCTTCAGGCAGCCCGGCATGGGTTTTGATGAACTGGTGCCATTCGATGCGGAATTTATCATCCGCTTCCTTGGGCTGCGTGAACAGGCTGATGAGGATGGCAACCGGCAGGTTGAACAGAATACCCCAGCCCGCACAATAAATCGTCAGCGGGTTATAGCCCCAGGGCAATCCGAGATCGAACCTGAAGGTTAAGAAGACCGCAATCATACCGCATATCAGCCCTGTGACCACGCCCTGGCGCGTCAGGAACTTCCAGTAGCAGACCGCAATCAGGGCCGGGTACATCATAAACCCGTAAGAGGTCGCAAAGGCGCCCAGCATAACGATGGCCCCGGGCACCAGACTGGCAAAAATCAAGGCCGAACCCACCACGATCATAACGGTGATGCGGCCCCAGTAAGTTTGCCCGGTTTCGGACATGTCTTTTTTAATAAAGCGCTTGACGATGTCGCGGGTCAACATGCCGGAGGCGGTCGACATATAAGCCGCGCCGGTGGACTGCATGGCTGCCAGCGCACAGATGGCCAGCAAACCAACGAGGAACGGAGCCGTATCCTTCATTAGATGGATTAAATACGGCACCAGGTTGGCCTGTTTGCCACCCACCAGGTTGGCAAGGGGCAATATAGTTTCAGCAGCTCCCTCGGGTTTGTACAATGACAGCACCCAGCCACCCATGCTCTGCATGGTGGTGAAGATAAACAGAGCAAACCCGATTCCCAGGGTGGAGGCCCACACCTGTTGCAGCGGGAACGGTCTGGGGTTTTTGTTGGCAAACGCCCACATCGAAAAGGCCGGTGAGGCGTGAATCCCCATCAGGGCAAACATATAGGTTAAAATCATGAAACCGGTCCAGGTGCCGCCCACGGCCGTGGCCTGGGAAGGCACGAACTGGATAACGCCCGGCACGGCCACCAGGTTGGAGTGCCCCGCCGGTGTCAGGTTGATGATCGATTTTTTGTTGGCCAGAAATACTTTGACGGCCTCCGGATCCGCCCATTGGGGCACAGCCGTTCCACCGCTGTTAATCCAGGCCACGATGTCGCCGTATTTGGAGGTCAGCGATTCCCAGCCGCCGGCAATATTGACGGAAATGATGCCGATGCCGACAATACCGCTCCACAGCAGAATACACTGGGCCGTATCCACGTAGGCCACCGAGCGCAAACCACCCAGGGCCACGTATGCAAACACGACAATGGCCAGCAGCCACATGCCCACATTAACCGAGAACATGCCGTCGGTTAAAATGTTAAAGAGCACTCCCGAGGCCCGCAGCTGAATTCCCAGATACGGAATACTGAAAAACAGCGCCACGATAACCGTCAGAATACGCATGGCCTCTGAGTTAAAATAACCATGATACATCTCCCCTGGGGTCACATACCCATAGCGTTTGCCGATCAGCCACTGGCGTTTCAAAAAAAGCACGCCTGTGAACGGAATGGTCAGCACATAGAATGATGCATACCCGTAGGGTAAGCCATCCCGCCACATCAGAGCCGGGTGACCGACAAAGGTCCAACCGCTAAAGGAGGTCGCTGTGGCTGCCAGTACGAATACCCAGATATTGAGCTGGCGTCCGGCAATAAAGTAGTCGGTTCCTTTCTTGGCAATCAGGTAGCCACGGACTCCGATGGTAATGCAGTATCCCCAGTAAAGGAGAACAAAAAAGAACAGCCAATAAATATGAGTAGCCATGTTCTTCTCCTTTCACAGATTAATAGACAAAGTATGATTCATCTCCGTAACTAAGATTCGCGGGCGGGCATCACCTCCTTTGCTTTAAGCGTTAAATTGATAATCTGATCGCATTGTGATTTCCGAAACATCTGCAGAAAGTGTCGCGTCCAATAAGGCTTCCATCCCCGCAGAGCGCCCATCATTTTTTTTAATCCAAAGGTGGATATCTTTGACAGTTCATTCGGATCTCCTGTTGCCTGCCTTATTCAGATGCTGACTCAGTTGAACCCATTCTCGCGCCACAGGCAAAACAGCGATCAGGTTTTACAAACACTAACCCTATCCTTTAGCCATTTTTTTAATTTCTTCCACAATGTCAGGGTTGGCCAGGGTGGTCACATCCCCGACGTCTTTGTCGTTTGAGATCGCGCCCAGAACCCGGCGCATGATCTTGCCCGAACGGGTCTTGGGCATATCGGTGACGATCCAGACCTTGCGCGGCTTGGCGATCTTGCCGATTTCCGTGCAGACGGCATCGGATATTTTCTGGGCCAGGTCGTCGGAAGCTTCCTTGCCGGGTTTCAGGGCAATGTACAGATCCGGCTCCCTGCCCTTAATGTCATGGGCCACCGGTACCACCGCCGCCTCGGCCACTTCTTCGACTACCAGAGCGGCAGATTCGATTTCCTTGGTTCCCAGCCGGTGCCCGGAAACATTGATCACGTCGTCGATGCGGCCCAGGATGCGGTAGTAGCCGTCTTTAGCTTCCACGGCCGCATCACCGGTCATATAGGGCCAATCCCGCCAGTCCTTGCTTTTGGGATCCTTGCAATATTGCGCATAGTAGGTATCGACGAAACGGTCGCGGTCGCCCCAGATGGTCTGGAATCCGCCCGGCCACGGATTCTGAATGCAGATGTTGCCGGCCTTGCCGGCCCCCGACGGGATGACCTTGCCTTCATCATCGTATATGATCGGGTGAATGCCCGGCATGCCCGGTCCGGCGCTGCCCGGTTTCATGGGGGTCACAGCCGGAATGGTGCTGCACAAAAATCCGCCGGTCTCCGTCTGCCACCAGGTGTCCACGATGGCCGCTTCTCCCTTGCCGACGACTTCATAGTACCATTTCCAGACTTCGGGCTCGATGGGCTCGCCGACGGTGGTCATGTGCTTGAAGTGGTAATTGTATTTGGCGGGCTCGTCCGGGCCGATTTTACGCAATGCCCGAATGGCGGTCGGGGCGGTGTGGAAGATGTTGACATCCAGGTTCTGGGCGATGCGCCAGGGCCGCCCGGGGTCCGGGTAGTTGGGAACGCCTTCAAAGACCACCGTGGATGCACACAGGGACAACGGGCCATAAACGATGTAGGAATGACCCGTAATCCAGCCGA
The DNA here is from genome assembly GCA_050123865.1 of Desulfobacterales bacterium. GTDB lineage: Bacteria > Desulfobacterota > Desulfobacteria > Desulfobacterales > JAHEIW01 > JAHEIW01. The sequence goes on from JASFGH010000132.1 coordinate 3,120, forward strand.
TATCGGCCATACACCAGTAAACATCTTCCGGATGGATGTCCTGCACGTATTTGGAAGTGCCGGCGACATAGGACAGATAACCGCCGGTGCCGTGCTGACAGCCTTTGGGTTTGCCGGTGGTTCCGCTGGTGTACATCAGAAACAGCGGCGCTTCGGCTGGCATAGGCACCGGATCCACCCGCTGGCCGTAATAGTCTTTTAGAACATCATTGACAAAGTAATCGCGCCCTTTCACCATCGGCGTCTCGCTGGACGCTTTGCCCGGGTAGCGCTGCCAGACGAGCACCTTGTCCACCTTTTGGCCGTCTTTTTCAGCCAGATCAACGGCGATATCGGCATTTTGCTTGTGATCCAGCAGATTGCCGGCACGGTAATAAGCGTCGGCCGTTATGAGAACATTACTGCCTGAATCGACAATTCGATCGGCACAGGCCCTACCACTAAAACCACCGAAAACCTCGGAATGAATCACGCCCAGACGGGCACAGGCCAGCATGGTGATGGGCAGCTCGGCAATCATGGGCATGTGCAGCGTCACGCGGTCGCCGGCTTTTAACCCGGCAAAATCCCGCAAAAGGGCTGCAAATTCATTTACCCGCACGAACAGCTCCTGGTAGGTGACATGTTCGACTTTTTCTTCCTCGGGCTCAGGAACAAAATGAATGGCGGTCTTGTTTTTGTTCTTCGCCAGGTGCCGATCGACACAGTTGTAACTGGCATTTATTTTGCCGCCCTTAAACCATTTCCAGCAGGGCGCATCACTGGTATCCAGGATTTCGTCCCAGTATTCATACCAGTCGAGAAGATCGGCATATTCCTTAAAGCAATTGGGAAAATTGTCCAGGCTGAACCGTTCATAGATACCGGGATCGGTCATATTGGCCTGGGCAATAAATTGAACAGAAGGATGGTAGAGATCCTCCTCGCCCCAGTGTACCGCAATTTCAGCTTCAGAAGTTTCGACGATTTCTTTTTCTGCCATAATTTCCCCCTTTCTTAAACAGTATTAAACCAAAATGAGCTAAAAGTTTATGTGGATAATTGGGATGACCCTCAATTCGGTATCGCATGAGATGGAAATGAATACAATTTATTTTATATGCTATATTATAAATTTTATTCATTATTTGATGAGATGTGTTTCTTTATAAAATTTTAATGTTTTTACATCTCTTTGTAGGTGGTTGTCAACATGATTTTTGTTCATTTTTGTTATTTTCTGAACCTGCAACAAATTTAGGTTTCAGGGCCGGTTCGGCCATTTAAAACGTCGGCCAGCTTGCGTATGGAGCGGCCCAGCTGTCTTGCATTCGGTCAGAGGCGTGGTTATTATTATTGGTATGAAATCACATGATAAAAATATACCGGACCCAAAACAATTGGAAAAAGAAATCGGCGAATTTTTATCAAAAAAATTCGGCCATAACGTCAAAATCGTCACTCCAGTGGTCCTACCCGAGCAAAATGCGGTTGATCAGGTTAAATCCGCGCCCAGGCGCAAAAAAGACATCAATTTTGATTTGAAGCCCGAAGAGCTGATCGCCTACCTGGATCAGTTTGTTGTCAAACAGGACAGCGCCAAAGCAATTCTGGCCACCAAAATCTGTACGCATTTTAATCGCATCCGGCGCGCGCAGGAAGGGCATGAATCCGGCGATAGTGTCACTAAAGTGGGCAACATTAAAAACAATGTGCTCATGATCGGCCCCACCGGCGTTGGCAAGACCTACGTAATTAAACTGATTGCTGCCAAAATCGGAGTGCCTTTCGTCAAAGGTGATGCCACCAAATTTAGCGAAACCGGTTATGTCGGTGGCGATGTCGAAGATCTGGTGCGCGAGCTGGTCAGGGAAGCAGATGACGATATCGAACTGGCCGAGTGCGGCATCATTTATATTGATGAAATTGACAAGATCGCTTCCAGCCGCAACATTATCGGCGCCGACGTATCACGAACCGGTGTCCAACGAGCGCTGCTAAAGCCCATGGAGGAAACCGAAGTCGATCTGAAGGTGCCCCATGACCCGATTTCCATGATTCAGGAGATTGAACGGTTCCGCAAGACCGGAAAACGCGAAAAACAATCGGTCAATACCGCCAACATCCTGTTCATCATGAGCGGGGCATTTACGGATCTGGAGCCGATCATTCAAAAACGCCTGACCAAACAGGAGATCGGTTTCGGCGCCCGAATCGACCGATCCCGTGAATCCTATGATGTTTTCGCACAGGTGAAGTCTGAGGATTTGATTCGTTTTGGTTTCGAAACCGAGTTTGTCGGGCGGCTGCCGGTGCGGGCGGTGTTTGAGAATTTAAGCGAACAGGATTTGTATGAGATTTTAAAAAACCCGAATAACCCCATCATATTAGGTAAAAAGCTGGATTTTGCGGCTTACGATATCGAAATAAAATTTGAGGATCGGTTGTTGCGCATGCTGGCCCAACAGGCATTTACTGAAAGCACCGGCGCCAGAGGTCTGGTGAGTGCCGTTGAGAAAACGCTGCTCGAATTTGAAAAAAAGCTGCCCTCTACCCGAATTAAAAAATTCCCGGCCACTCTGGACATCATCAAAAATCCACACTCAGCAATTGAAAAACTCACCCGTTCCGATGATACGCATCTGAGCGAAATGTTTGAAAGCCTCGACCAGGAAGAAAAGCAGCGTATCACCGAATATCTGGGTTCGAACAGGGCCCACCTGGAAAACAAATACAACCTGACCATGACACTTTCACGGGTGAATATCGTGGCCCAGGCGTATGCCAAAAATATCATGGATATTGAAAGCGTCGTCAAGCACATCAAGCGCCACTATGATGAAATAAAGAAAATGGAACTGCAGTTTTTTAAAAATCATGATATGAACATTGTCCTGGAAGAAGATGCGATCGATTTTATCATGGAGCAGCTCATTCGGGCGCCCATCGATCTAAAAGATGTTTACCAAAAGGTTGACCTGGATTTTAAGCACGGCCTCAAGCTGGCCCGTGAAAAAACCGGCCGCAGCCGCTTTTTTATCACCCGTCAAGCCCTGCTGGATCCCGAAGCCTTTATCAGCCAGATGATCCAGAGTGAATTTGATTCGGACTCAACCAATCCTGACAGCTGAGGAAAAGCTCCGGGTCTGAAATGGCCACGCCAAAACCCCGAATCGTTGAAAGCGACATAACCCCATGATCGGAATTTCCAAACTATACTGTGGTACTGTTGAACCATCTGACGCTCTGCGCTACGGGCGGCACTCGGGCAAACTGCCGTCCCACCTGTTACAATTTTCCAAAGACAAGCGCCCGGTGGTGGTCTGGAATACAACCCAGCGCTGCAACCTCAAGTGCGTGCACTGTTATGCCCATGCCAAAGCGCTGGCCAACGATAATGAATTGAGCACCCGAGAAGGCAAAACCTTAATTGATGACCTGGCCGAATATGGCGCGCCGGTGATTCTTTTTTCCGGCGGCGAACCGCTTGTGCGCAAAGATCTTCCCGATCTGGCCGGCTATGCGGTTGACAAGGGGATGCGGGCGGTGATTTCAACCAACGGCACATTGATCAGCGCCAAATTGGCGCAAACCCTCAAACGAATCGGGCTCTCTTATGTCGGCATCAGCCTGGACGGCATGCAGGCAATCAATGATCGCTTTAGGGGTGTGAGCGGCGCTTTTGAGTCAGCCATGGAGGGCATTAAAAATTGTCAGGATGCCGGCATAAAAGTGGGATTACGCTTTACGATTAACAAATACAACGTTGATGAGATTCCCCACATATTCAACCTGATCGAAGAAATGGAGATCCCGCGGGTGTGTTTCTACCACCTGGTTTATGCCGGCCGCGGTACCGACATGGTTAAAGAAGATCTGACCCACGAAGCCACCCGTTCCGCTGTCGACCTGATTATCGATGAAACCAAGCGCCTGCATGACATTGGCAAGCCCAAGGAAGTATTGACGGTCGACAATCATGCCGATGGTCCCTACCTTTATTTGAGGCTGCGCAAAGAAGACCCGCAGCGTGCCAAAGACGTTCTGGAGCTGCTGCAATGGAATGAAGGCAACAACTCCGGACGGGGTATCGGCTGTGTTAGCTGGGACGGCGAGGTGCACCCGGATCAATTCTGGCGCCATTGCAGTCTGGGCAACGTGCGCCAGCGGTCGTTTTCTGAAATCTGGGCCGATCTCTCCAATCCGCTGCTGGAAAAGCTCAAAGAGAAAAAAAAGCATGTCAAAGGCCGTTGCGCCGACTGCCGCTGGCTGGATATTTGCGGCGGCAATTTTAGAGTTCGCGCTGAAGCCACCACCGGCGATTTGTGGGCCCCGGACCCGGCCTGCTATTTAACGGACGAAGAAATCGGTTTGACGGATGGGTCATAGAATGTATTGCTCAGGTAATAATTTCATTATTCTACTTTTGAAGTAAAATTTGAAATTCGAATCTCGAAATTCGAAACAAATCCAAATATTGAATGACAAAAATACTAAACTTCTTAATGATCACTGTACCTTATTTGCTGTTTTTAATTACGTTTTAAACATTTGGACATTTGGATTTTGACATTGTTTCGGATTTCGGATTTCGTTTTTCGAAATTAGGAAAAGTTGAACATCTGCGTTCGACTATTATGGTGATGGTATAAATTTTCTTATCCGATCAAAAAGGACCGATTATGCTATTCCCGGACTACAGGCCCCGGCGACTGCGGCAAAACGAAGCCTTTCGCCGCATGATTCGTGAAACCCGTTTAGCGGCCGATGATCTCATTTTACCGCTTTTTGCGATCAAGGGCCGCAATGTGCGCAATCCGATTGAATCCATGCCCGGCCATTTTCAACTATCTGTAGATCAGCTGATCGAGGCAGCGACTTCGGCAAAAAACCTGGGCATACCGGCAGTGATGCTTTTTGGCATACCGGATGCCAAGGATCCACTGGGAACCCGGGCATACGCTGCTGACGGCATCGTCCAAACAGCTGTTAAAGCCCTTAAAGACAAGCTGTCGGAACTGGTGGTCATCACCGATGTGTGCCTGTGCCAGTATACCGACCACGGCCATTGCGGCGTAGTGGACGGCCAGACAATTGACAATGATGCCAGCCTGGACCTACTGGCCCGAACGGCATTGTCGCATGCCAAAGCCGGCGCCGACATGGTGGCGCCCTCGGATATGATGGACGGCCGCGTGGCCGAAATTCGCAATATGCTGGACGAAAACAATTTCAGCCAGGTGCCGATCATGTCTTATGCGGCCAAGTATTGCTCGGCCTATTACGGGCCCTTTCGCAGTGCCGCGGATTCCGCCCCGCAATTTGGCGATCGCCGCACCTATCAAATGGATCCCGCCAATGCGGTTGAAGCCCTCCGCGAGGTTTCAATGGATGTCGAAGAAGGAGCGGACATCGTCATGGTAAAACCGGCGCTGGCCTATCTGGACATTATCTGCCGCGTCAGAGAAGAATTTGACCTGCCGGTGGCCGCCTATAATGTCAGCGGTGAGTTTGCGATGATAAAAGCCGCCGAAAAAATGGGCTGGATCGACGGGCCCAGAGTGATGCTGGAAACCCTGACCGCGATCAAACGCGCCGGTGCTGATATGATATTGTCCTATTTTGCCATAGAAGCCGCCAAGGTACTCAACCCTTAACCCTGGTCTGTAAATTTACAATGAACCCGAAACCTCCCCACCCGCACGTCCGGAAAAAGAAAAACGAGTTGCGCCTGGTGGCCTGGGAAACAACCCGCAATTGCAATCTGGCA
>JASFGH010000133.1:0-8840 GCA_050123865.1 Desulfobacterales bacterium
CTGTTCCCGATCGGAAAGCAGTCGATACCAGTCGATCATCTTTTCCCATATCGGAATGCGGAACCAAAATACCACAAAACCCAAAATGACAAGCGCCAACAGGATTGTGATTTTTATTTTTTTGGGGATCGCCGTTGGGGGCATCATTTTATGGACGTGGATGCGTTAATGCCTGATGGGTTTGGCAAGGAGTATTTTTAAGTGTCATATTAAACAAATGCATTACTAAAGTATGAATCGACATCCGCCGGGTCTTGTCGATGATATTGGAATACATGATCAGCGCTGCTTCTTTTTTTTATTCTCCAGCGCCTTTTTTCGGGCCCAGCGTTCAACGAAACTGATGGTGCCGGAGCTGTAGGCACGTTTTACCTGCTCCTTTTTAACCTGGATACCTTCCTCACCGGTGACGGCGTCCCTCAGGCATTCCGTTTTACAAAAACAGACCATGCAGCTTTCAGGAGAGTGTCTAAGGCCGTCTTCTCCCAGCGGAAAAACCGTATCCAGATTTCCAAAACAGTAAGGATATTCTTCTTTTCTCTTTGTCATCGCGTGGATATGAATCGGATTAATTTAATGCGAAACATTAAGCATTCGTTTCCTGCCGCGTCAACTTTTCAAACTCCCGGTTCATGCTCTCAATATAGCCCTGATCTGCAAAACTGTAATACTGGTTATCACCCATAATAAGATGCTCATGAACGACCAGTCCCATAACCTTAGCGGCAAATAGAAGCTGGCGCGTAATGGCCACATCCTCTGAAGAGGGTTTCGAATCGCCTGAGGGGTGATTGTGGGCAAATATGAGCGCAGCGGCATCATGGCTCAAGGCCGCCTGGATGACTTCACGCGGATAAACGCTGCTGGCTGTTAATGTCCCTTCGGAAATGGTATCGGCGGCAATCACCTCGTTTTTTGAATTCAGAAAAATGACCTTGAAGAATTCCCGGCGTTTATCTCCGATGTGATGGTATAGATAATCAAAAAGGGCTCTGGAATCGTTTATGGCATCTTTGTGGATGAGTTTTTTTTTAAGATAGCGGTCGGCTGCGGCTTTAATCAATTTGAGGCCGAAAAGGTTCTTGGGCCCGATACCTTTAATTTTACAGAGTTCATGAGGTGACGCTTCGAGCACACCTTGAAATGTCTTAAAGCGCTTCAAAACAGCTTTGGCTGCAACCTTGCAATCTTTGCGAGGCGTGGCCAGAGTGAGCAAAAGCTCAATCACTTCATAATCATGAAAACCTTCCAGTCCATTTGCCAGAAAACGCTCCCGCAGTCTTTGGCGGTGGCCCGCACCTTTGTGATCGCTTTGGGCGTCAATTTTGGGCATATATCTACTCTTCTTCTTTTTCGGCCAGCCGGGCCGCACCAACCACGCGTTCATCTGCGTCCATGCCCATCAGTTTAACGCCCTGGGTATTGCGGCTGATGACTGAAATCGTATTGATTTGCATCCGGATCACTTTGCCGATGTTGGTCATGAGCATCAAATCGTCATCATCGGATACCAGTAATATCCCGACGACCTTTCCGTTGCGTTCGGTGGTTTTAATCGAAATAACACCCATACCACCGCGTTTCTGAACCGGATATTCATCAATGGAAGTCCGCTTGCCGTATCCGTTTTCAGTCACGGCAAACAGCGTTTGTCCGTGGCTGAGCACTTCAGCGCCCACGATCCGATCTTCCTCTGCCAGGCGCATCCCCCGCACACCGGTGGCAACTCGACCCGATGGACGAACATCGGATTCATGAAATCGAATGGCTTTTCCGCCGCGTGACCCCAGAAAAACATTCAGGGTGCCATCGGTGATGCGGGCGGCAATCAACTCATCACCCTCCAGGATGTTCAGGGCAATGATACCGCCGACCCGCGGACGACTGAAGGCCATTAAATCCGTCTTTTTGATCAGACCGTTTTTGGTAGCCATAAGAACATGATACCCCGGTTTGAACTCCGGCACAGCCAGGACAGTGGCCAGTTTTTCATCCTTTCCGAAATTAAGCAGATTGACGATCGCCTTTCCAAGGCTCATGCGCCCGGCCTGGGGAATATCATATACTTTACACCAGTAGACTTTGCCTAAATTGGTGAAAAACATAAAGGTGTGGTGGGTGGACGCGACAAATAAAAGCTCGACGAAATCATCTTCTTTGGTCCCCATCGCGGTTTTGCCCTTCCCGCCCCGGCGCTGGCTTCGGTAAAGGGTGATGGGGTTGCGCTTGATGTAACCTCGCTTGGTAATGGTGACCACCATGTCTTCTTCGACAATCATATCCTCGATGGTAATTTCTTTGGTCTTCTCAACCAATTCGGTTAAGCGCTGATCGCCGAACTGCTCCTGTATCTCGTTCAGTTCTTCTTTAATGATATTGAGCACTAGACGCTCACTGGCCAAAATTTCTTTAAACCGGGCAATATCCTTTAGAATTGCTTTATAATCCTGCTGAATCTTTTGACGCTCGAGTCCGGTTAGTCGTTGAAGTCGCATGTCCAAAATGGCCTGGGCCTGTTTTTCGGAAAGGCTGAACTTTTTGATCAGCTGAGATTTCGCATCCGCCGGTGATTTGGCTGCACGGATGAGTGAAACCACTTCATCCAGATTGTCAAGTGCAATTTTTAAACCTTCTAAAATGTGCGCCTGGTCTTCGGCTTTTTTCAAATCAAAGCGTGTCCGCCGAATAACGATTTCCTTGCGATGCAGGATGAAATGGTGCAGGATCTCTTTTAAATTGAGAAGCTCGGGCCGACCGTTGACGACCGCTAAAAAGATGATGCCGAAACTGGTCTCCAGCCGGGTGTGCTTATAAAGCTGATTAATGGTTACGGCGGCAATCTGGTCCTTCTTGAGGCCCAGCGCGATGCGCATGCCATCACGGTCCGATTCATCTCGAACGTATTGGATCCCGCTAATGTTTTTATCCCGGATAAGTTCGGCAATCTTTTCGATCAATTTCGCTTTGTTCACCTGATAGGGGAGCTCGGTAATAACGAGGGTTTCGCGGCGGGTGCGTTTGTCTTTTTCAATCAGTATCCTGGCTCTGACGCGAATACTGCCACGGCCGATAGCATAAGCATCACGGATGCCCTCAGTGCCGTAAATGATGCCGCCTGTCGGAAAATCAGGACCTGGAATATATCTCGTCAATTCGCTGATAGAAACATTGGGGTCATCGATAAGGGCTTTGAGGGCATCGATGACTTCTGACAGATTATGGGGCGGAATATTGGTGGCCATCCCCACCGCAATTCCGGCCGATCCATTAATCAACAGATCGGGAATTTTGGTGGGTAATACCGTGGGCTCCATTAAGGATTCATCGTAATTGGGAGTAATATCAACGGTCTCTTTATCCAGATCGGCCAGCATCTCATGGGCCAATCGCATCATCCGGATTTCAGTGTAGCGCATGGCTGCCGGCGGGTCTCCGTCGATGGAGCCGAAGTTTCCCTGGCCATCGACCAGCGGGTAACGCATTGAAAAATCCTGTGCCAGGCGCACGATCGCATCATAAACGGCAGCATCACCGTGCGGATGGTATTTACCGATGACATCGCCGACAATGCGGGCCGACTTTTTATACGCTTTGTTCCAATCGTTCTTGAGCTCCCGCATCGCAAACAGCACCCGCCGGTGCACCGGTTTCAGCCCGTCTCGGACGTCCGGCAAGGCCCGGCCGATGATGACGCTCATGGCATAATCCAGATAGGATCTTTTCATTTCTTTTTCGATGCTGATTTCAGCATGATTTTCGCTTTGATACATCTTTACTCCGTGCTTGAAAGTTATTGGTTATTATTGAAAAAAAGGTGTCAGGTTTCAGTGTTCAGGTGTCAGCACTCAGCCCTTATTTTTCCTGACACCTGAAACCCAAGTGGCTATTGAGACGGTTCAACCATCTGCTGATAACTGGCCAGATATATTTCGGACAGCGTCAAAAAGGCCGTGACTATCAGCGGGCCGTAAATAATGCCCAATATTCCAAATAGCTTCAGCCCCCCGATAATCGATAAAAATACAATCAGGGTATGCATCCGCACCCTTTGCCCCACCAGTTTGGGCTTGAAAAAATATTCAATGCCACCTGATAGGATAACGTAAAACAAAAGAAAAAATATGCCGGCGGTCATACGGCCCTGCAAAAATAACAGAATTGCAGCCGGCACAAAAACAACCCCGATTCCCAAAATGGGTAAAAACGCCAGCAGAGCCATAATGACCCCCCACACAAAAGGCGACTTTAAACCAAAGATGGCGAACACGATTCCGCCCAGTGTGCCCTGGATCAACCCGCCCAATCCATTGCCCAGCAGGATGGCGGTGGCAATATCCTTAAACTTTTGAATCAATATTTGGTCCTGATCCTCCGGCAAAGGGGAAATTTTGACAATAAAGGATATTAACCGTCGGCTGTCGATGAGCAGGTAAAAAATGATGAGCAGCATAAAAAAGAAATTGACAATAAATTTGAGCACATTAGTGGTAATCGAGCGGGCTTGCTCGTACAAAAAGAGCGCCACCACCCTGCCGACCTCGGCAATTGCCCGGTTAAGCTGCTCACCGGTGATTTCAATTTTAAACCGCGCCAAAAAGTGATTGATCTTGTCGAATATATCACTTTTTTCAAGCAATTCCATAATGGGTTTACTTTGAAGTGCACCTCTGGCCGTTAAATACAACTCCCAGGCTTCATTGGCTAAAATGCCGACCAAAAACGAAAGCGGCAGAAATAAGACGATGAAAATCAGGATGCAGGTAAGCAAAGACGACAGGGTTGGGTTCAACCTGCGATTCAACAATTTGTATACCGGTGTAAATACGGCTGTCACTACAATGGCCAGAATGATGACCGATACGAATGGCCACAGCAGCCAGCCCATCATGACGCAGGATAATGAAAAAACCGCCAGAAAAAACCATAAAATCATATTTGGTGTTCCCTGAGGGTTCACTTCTCCTCCCTTTTATGAGGACATCATTGTTCAGAAAGGCTATTGCCTGTGAATTCGGTTGGCCATTGTAATGGTAATCATCAAGAGAGGGCGCATGTAAGGATTGAGGACAGGCGCTTTACTTGGCAACAAACCCTCCGGCTACCAGCAGCAAAAGGATTTCATAAATGAAAACATACATCCAGCTACCCGATAACCCGAATACGATACCGCCGCCGATAATCGCCGGGACGGCAAAAAACACTAAAATACCCAATTTGCGGCTAATGTCCATTGGTGTTGAACCTCCTTTTTGAGAAAAAAGCCTTTGCCAGAGGGATTGTAAAGTTCAGCGCAGGCTAACGGGTTGCCATTTACAGCCCCATTTTAGCCACATCGTTCATGAAAACGAGAGGCCTAAAATCGCTTCTGCAAATCCAGGATCTTCGCGCTTGAAAAACCGAATATTTTCAATGGTATTTAAGGTTCAAAATTTAACTAACTATTAGCAATTATTACAAAAAAAGTAAAGAAAAAAGTGGAAAAAAGGTTCTATCTTTCAACAATCATCGCCATTCCCATGCCCCCGCCGATGCACATCGTAAAGAGGCCGGTATTGTAACCCTTGCGCTGCATGTGGTTCATGCCGGTCACCATCTGCCGGGCACCAGTGCAACCGATGGGATGGCCCAGTGAGATGCCGCTGCCCAGCTCATTGGGGCGATCATTGTCAATGCCCAGTTCGCGCATACACCCGATGGCCTGGGCGGCAAATGCTTCATTGAGTTCGATCATCTGGATATCCCCCAGGGTCATGCCGGCTGCTTTTAAGACCTTTCTCACCGCCGGGACCGGTCCCAATCCCATATAAGCCGGGTCCACACCACCGGAAGCGAAGCCTTTGATTTTAACAATCGGCTCCAGTGATAAGGATTTGGCCTTATCGGCACTCATCAACACGACGGCCGCAGCAGCGTCATTGATGCCCGAGGCATTCCCGGCTGTGACCGTTCCGTCCTTTTTAAACGCCGGTCTTAGCTTGCCCATTTTCTCCATACTGGTATCCATGGGGCGCTCATCGGTGTCAAATACGATTTCACCCTTGCGGGTTTGGATAGTGACCGGTGCAATCTCCTGGGCGAAAAGGCCTTCATTGATGGCCGAACGTGCACGCGCGTGGCTGAGAACACCCAGTTCGTCCTGCTCCTGGCGTCCAATATCATACATCGCCGCAATGGCTTCTGCCGTAACGCCCATGTGATAGCCGTAAAAGATTTCCCAGAGGCCGTCAAATACCATCAAATCTAAAACGTCACCAACGCCGGTCAGTTCCATTCGATGGCCCCAGCGCGCCTTGGGCAAAGCCATCGGGGCCAAGCTCATGTTTTCCTGACCGCCGGCGACAATCACGTCGGCCTGGTCGAGCATAATGGCCGAAGCCCCTAATGCGATTGCTTTGAGACCTGAACCACAGACTTTATTGATGGTTAAGGCCGGGGTCTCTTTGGGAATGCCGGCGCGGACCATGGCCTGCCGGGCCGTGTTCTGTCCCTGGGCCGCCTGCAAGACGTTCCCCATGATGACCTCATCCACCGTTACCGGCTGGCCGTCTTCGGCCCAGTCATGGGACTGTTCTTCCAGCTTGATAAGGCCCTGGTCTTTCAGTTTGTCCGGCGCCGCCGCCTTCATGCCGTTGTCGGCAACCGGTTTCAGGTTTACCCGTTTTAAGACATCTTTCATCACGATTGCGCCCAGTTCAGTCACGGGCACGTCTTTTAACCCACCGCCAAATGTTCCGATTGCCGTTCGCGAGCCGCTGACAATTACAACCTCTTTCATGCTGAAACCTCCTTAATTAGCTTAACAGAAAAACCCTTAGTTGAGCGATTGTCGAGGTTGCCGCAGCCATAAGGAAAATGGCGTCCCGCTATAGTCAGCTGTGCGGGACGACATTTGACACAGTAGATGTGGTAAGATCGGCAATCCCCTTGCGGTTTCAAATTAAAAATATTAAAAATGACAGAATTCTCTATAATTAAAAGAATTACCCTTATTTTTAATTTGAAACGCTCACCTTAGGAAAAAGGTTTTATACCATGCTTATCCAGAGAAGGTCAACGAGGATCCGATGTGCCTAATCCTTTTTTCATATCAAACACACCCGGCTTACCGACTGATACTGGCGGCCAATCGGGATGAATTTTACGACCGTCCCACCAGCGCTCTGGCCTACTGGCCGGACCATCCCGAAGTACTGGCCGGACGGGATTTAAAAGGTAATGGAACCTGGCTGGGCGTCAGCCGCAGCGGAAAAATTGCGGCCATAACCAACTACAGAGATCCGGCCGCCTTCATGCCCAATGCGCCTTCACGCGGTATCCTCATTAGCGACTATCTGACTGGCAATTCATCTCCCCAGGATTACCTTGATGCGGTCAAAAAGATCGGGCAGCGCTTCAACGGGTTTAATTTAATCGCCTGCGATACCGGTGGGTTATACTACACCTCCAATCGCTCGTCCGGCGTACAGCATTTGAGGCCTGGGATTTACGGGATCAGCAACCATTTGATCGACACCGCCTGGCCGAAGGTTCAAAGGGGAAAAGCATTGCTGCAGGACCAGTTCAATGGAGGCCAAGAACTAAATGTTGAAAAAATTTTTGGCATCCTTGCGGATCGATTGCAGCCGGCAGACGCGGAATTGCCTGAGACCGGTGTCGGCTTGGAATGGGAGCGAATTCTGGCGCCAATGTTCATCATCAGTCCGGATTATGGCACCCGATCTTCTTCGATAGTACTATTTGATCAATCCGGTCAGGTGACGGTTATAGAGCGTGCCTTTAGCAACACTGGAACTGAAATAAAGGAATCTGAAACCCGCCAATTCAGTTTTAGGATAAACGGTTAATCCCTATGGCCTTTTTCAATTTTTGATTTCTGAAGCAGCTCCCGCCAGCGATCGAGCCTGTCTTTGATTTTCTTCTCAAATCCTCTGTCGGTCGGAAGGTAAAAACGCTGTCCTTTGAGCTTATCCGGCAGGTAATCCTGGTGAACAAGCGCATCTTCATAATTGTGGGCATATTTATAGCCCTTCGCGTATCCCAGATCCTTCATCAATCGGGTGGGGGCGTTGCGGATATGAAGCGGGACCGGCAAGGAACCGGTTTTTTTGACCACGGCACTGACCTTGCCGAATGCGGCATAAACGCTATTGCTTTTGGGTGCCGTTGCCAGATACACAACTGCCTGTGCCAGGGCCAACTCGCCTTCCGGATGCCCTAAAAATTTGAAGGCCTCCATAGCATTCATGGCGATGCCCAGTGCCTGGGGATCGGCATTGCCGATATCTTCTGTGGCAAAGCGCACCATTCGGCGGGCAATGTAAAACGGATCTTCGCCGGCGGATAGCATGCGGGCCAGCCAATACAGCGCTGCATCGGGATCGCTGCCTCTTAAACTTTTGTGAAGGGCGGAAATGATATTGTAGTGTTCCTCGCCGGCCTTATCATAAACAAGGGCCTTTTGCTGGATGGCGGCTTCTACATCTTTTAGCGTGATGGGGCCGGCAGTTACCGGACTTTTGGATTTCTTTTTGGACATCACCAGCGAAGCGGCGACTTCCAGGCTGTTCAAAGCCACCCGCCCGTCCCCATCGGCGATTCGAATGATATGATCGCGTGCCTCGGCGGCCAACTCCAGCTGAAATTCCCCCAATCCTCTTTGGGCGTCATGCAGGGCAAGTTCAATGATGGCGCTGATGTCTTCTTCGGCAAGTCGATCTAAGGTGATCACCCGGCAACGGGACAACAACGGCGCTATCACTTCGAATGAAGGATTTTCAGTGGTGGCTCCGATCAACGTAATCAAGCCGCTTTCCACATGGTGCAAAAAGGCATCCTGCTGG
>JASFGH010000134.1:0-8790 GCA_050123865.1 Desulfobacterales bacterium
CCCTGGGAACGGCTGGATATGGTCATCCTGCCCGTGCTGACCCTGACGCTGATCGAGCTGGGTTACATTTTGCGCATCACGCGCGCCAGCATGGTAGAGGTCATGAAGTCGCCCTATATTCGCACTGCCTATTTAAAGGGATTGCCCTACTGGCGAATCGTTTTCAAACACGCATTGCGAAACGCGTTGATGGCGCCGATCACGGTCATCATGCTGCACGTCAACTGGCTGATGGGCGGCATCGTGATTGTCGAGGTGGTATTCGGCTATCCCGGACTGGGCAAGTACCTGCTGGACTCTGCCATGTTTAAAGATATCAACGCCCTGGAAGCGGGGGCAATGATTCTGGTGTCGGTTGCCGTCCTAACGCAACTGTTCGCCGATATAATTTATACGTTTTTGAATCCACGGATTAGATATGGCTAATGTTATACCTGTTGCGCTATTTTTTTTGGCGAAGAATATAAATCCGAATGTCGGGTTTCGTGCTTCGGATTTCCGGTTTATCCGCAAGAGGAGAAATCATGGCAACAGCTGAACAAGCAACCGCTCCCGTTAAGGTTGAAGAAGCAAAGCCCGGCATCTTCAGGCGCATGTGGGCCGGGCTTTCCATTGTTTTTGCATCCAAAATAGCCGTGGTCGGGCTCGCCATTGTCATGTTCTGGGTCATCGTGGCGATTTTCGCCCCGTTATTCACCCCTTACGGCCCATTGGAGCAGGATTGGAAAGCACCGAATCAGGGTCCTTCCGCCTCTCATATTCTGGGAACCGATGAGCTGGGACGCGATCTGTGGTCGCGGCTGATTTATGGGGCCCGCGTGGTTCTGGTGCTCATGCCCATAACTGAAAATTTCTGGATACCCGGAGGAACCGCGATCTGGGGGGTAATTGTTGCCCTGATTGTCGGGGCAACGCTCGGGTTGATTGGCGGGTATTACGGCGGCTGGATCGATGAAATCATCATGCGCCTTTTGGATGCCATGATGGCAGTGCCCATCATATTGCTGTACATGATCATCATGGCCGCCCTGGGCGCTTCGGCTGTCAATGTCGTCATTGCGATCACCATTGTCGGAACACCCGGTATTGCCCGGCTGGTGCGCAGCCTCACGCTGGATATTCGCACGAGGGAATACATTCGGGCGGCCGAGACCCGCGGCGAAAACCCGTGGCGAATCATGTTTTTTGAAATCCTGCCCAATGCCCGGGGCCCCATTATCATCGATGCCATGCTAAGGGTGGGCTATGCCATTTTTGCCATGGGAACCCTCGGATTTTTAGGTCTGGGAATACCACCACCGTCTCCGGACTGGGGCAGCATGGTGGCCAAAGGACGCGAATTTATCCTGACCGGCAGCCCGTATGCTGCCCTGTGGCCTTCGGTAGCGATTGCTTCTCTGGTGGTCGGCTTGAACCTGCTGGCGGACGGCCTCAGAGAGGAATCGATGCGGTATCAATAGGTGCGACAATTGTCCGGGGTCCGTCGTCCGTTGTCTGTTGTCCGTTCGCAAAAAATTAAGTTCAAGCCGTTTATTTTTCAGACAACAGAAGACAGACAACAACAATGTAAATCATTTCCTTGAAAGGCAGATAACAACTCATGCAAGATTCCAGCGCATCACCAAACAACACTGTTCTCGAGGTCGATAATGTCCAGATAAATTACGAAACCCGCAAGGGCGATGTCGAGGCCATTCAAGGCGTCTCCTTCAAAGTCAGAGAAGGCGAAACCGTTGGGCTGGTGGGTGAATCCGGATGCGGCAAGAGCACGATTGCCTTCGGGATCGTCAATTTTTTAGGACCCAACGGTAAAATTATGGAGGGCAGTATCCGTTTTCAGGGAGACGAGCTGGTGGGACGATCTGAGGAAGAGCTCAAGAAACTGCGCGGAGACCGGATTTCCATGGTATTTCAGGACCCGATGCAGGCGCTGAACCCATCGGTGCAACTGGGCGAGCAACTGGCCGAGGTTTTGACCTGCCATAGAGACATCTCTCATGAAGAAGCCTGGCAAAAATCGATTGAGATGCTTAAACGCGTGAACATGCCGGATGTCGAAAATGTGATGGAGCGCTATTCGCACCAGATTTCCGGCGGCCAGCAGCAGCGGGTCGTCATTGCCATGGCCATGCTCAACAACCCGGCTCTGATCATCATGGATGAACCCACAACCGCTCTGGATGTCACCGTCGAAGCCGCCGTACTGGATCTGCTCGAAGAGCTCAAAAACGATTTTAACGCCGCCAATATTTTCATCACCCACAACCTGGGGGTGGTCGCACGGGTTAGCGACTATCTTTGCGTGATGTATGCCGGGCAAATGGTGGAAAGCGGGCCCCTAACAGAGATATTCCATGACCCGCGGCACCCCTATACGATGGGTTTGCTGGCCTGTGTGCCACGGCTGGGGGACAGCAAGCTGGAGTCTTTGCTGCATCCCATCCGGGGTCGGGTGCCGCCCCCGGCGGAGCGCTCCAAGACCGAATGCATTTTTGCTCCCCGCTGTGAGTATGTTACCGAAGACTGCCGTAAAGCCCGCCCGGGCTTTGAGCAAATCACGTCCGGACATGTGGCCCGTTGTATTTACGCATCCAAAATTCAGGATCGCGCCCGAACCAAAACACGGAAAAAAGCACCTGAAGAACAGACACAGGCTGAAGCCCCCTCAGAAGATTTACTCAGCTTTGATCATCTCAAGGTATACTATCCTCAGGAATCCAATTCGGTCGTCAGCCTGTTTGGCATGGGCGAAAAGAAATTTGTCAAAGCCGTGGATGATGTCAGTGTCCGGGTGGCAAAAGGGCGAACACTAGGTGTTGTCGGGGAATCGGGCTGCGGCAAATCCTCTCTGGTCAAAGGGCTCATCGGTCTGGAGGCGGTGACCGGCGGCGACGTTCAGTTTATGGGCATCGATACCACCAAGCCGGTCACAGATCGGGATACGAGACTGATCAAAGAAATGCAGATGGTCTTCCAGAATCCGGATTCGACGCTCAATCCTTCCTACTCAGTGGGCTCGCAGATCGCCCGTCCGATCCGGCGCTTCAAAACCGCACCCAAAGATCAAATCAAAGACGAGGTGATCAAGCTGCTCAAGGCCGTACGCCTGCCGCCCACATTCTACGATCGTCTGCCGCGGCAGCTGAGCGGCGGTGAAAAACAGCGCGTCGGCATCGCCCGCGCCCTGGCCAGTCGACCGGATTTGATTATCTGTGATGAGCCGGTTTCCGCGCTGGATGTGTCGGTGCAGGCGGCCGTCATCAATTTGCTGCTGGAGATCCAACAGGTTTTCGGGTCCTCCATGATTTTCATTGCCCATGACCTGAGCGTGGTTCGCTTTTTCTCCGATGATATTGCCGTCATGTACCTGGGGCAGATTGTAGAGATCGGACCGGCGGATGCCATCTACGAACCGCCATATCACCCCTATACCGAGGCCCTGCTCTCGGCCGTGCCCATCCCGGATCCGGATGTCGAGCAAAAAGAGATTCGCCTGAGCGGCAACGTGCCCAGCGCGCTGGATCCCCCGAGCGGATGCCGCTTCCATACGCGTTGCCCGCGGCGACATGAAATGTTACCGGATGAGGGCAAAATTTGCGAAAAAGAGACACCGCCCTGGCAAAACTCGCAAAGGGGTCATCGCATCCTGTGTCACATCGCCATCGAGGAACTCGCCAAGATTGATCCGGTGGTGCATAAGCCCGACGAATAGAAAGCGAAGCTTCATTGATGAATTATAAAAACCGGCTTTTCAGCCGGTTTTTAGTTTCGTTTTAGTTTGAATTATTGAACTAAGTGATTAGCGCTTTTATCGAATCGCAACCACCGGGCAGGGGGCGTTGAGCAGGACATACTGGGCTGTGGATCCAAACACGAGCTTACCCACCTTAGAGGTTTTTTTTATACCGATAAACATCATATCAATGTCGTTATCTTTGGCAAACTGAACCAGATCTTCTCCGGGAGATAAGTAATTTACCGATACGAAAGTTTCACAGTTAATATCATCTATGTTAAATGGCGTTTTTAAATACTCCAGTTCACCTTCGGCCTTATCAATTTCTGCTTTATCTAAAGTACTGCTTTGCTCCAATGAGGTTACAATATAAATGTCAGCATTAAATATATTGGCATGCTGTTGGGCCTGCTGCAAGACCCTTTCATCCAGCGATGTTCCGTTATAACCCACCAAAAATTTCATCCGGACCCCCTTCAATTTTAAGATGAGTGTCATCTTTTTTGTATCGTCAAAGTAGTAAACTAATATACACCTGTCAAGATGGCCGTACAAATCAGTGAATTTGCACCGCTTGTCATATTAATGTACCGAAAAAAGGAAGGCGCATAAGTGTTGTAGCAAAAAAACGTCCCGCAACCGGTACGTTTTTTTGACAACCACTTTAAGAGCCCATTGAACAACGTATCGCGAAATTGAAAAATAGACCTTTACCTTCTTTGTATTTATGCGCTAAGTATCAATTTAAAAATCGAAGAAATGCCTAAATTGACGAATACGGTTATACAGAGAGCTCAAGTGAGGCCTATATAGCCATGAAGGCATGAAGGACACGAAGAGGCAAAAGAAAAATAATGCGTTTTCCCTTCGCGATCTTCGTGTTCTTCGTGGTGAGATACGTATGAGGTGCATCCAACTGGAGTTTTCCAGATAACCGCGTCGACTAAAATTACGGAGGCATCATGATTCAGACAGGTTCAATTGAAAAAAGATCGGCTTCGATGCGAATTCTGAGTGACGACCAGATCGAAGACATCAAGCGTGCGGCTTTCGATGTCATGTTTAAAGTGGGAATTCGCGTCCATCACGCCGGCGCCCGCAAAATGCTCAAACAGGCCGGGGCTCAGGTTGCCGGGGAGATCGTCAAGGTTCCGGAACACCTTGTCAACGCGTGTCTCTCAACGACACCCAAAGGCTGGACGATCTATGATCGCGAGGGAAAGCGCGCCATGGAAGTCGAGGGTCGCAAAAGCTACTACGGCACCTCCACTGCCAGCCCGAATACCAAGGATGCCTTGAGCGGTGAAATTCATCCGACGCGGGTGGCCGATATTGCCATCGGTGCCAAGGTGGCCGATGCTTTGTCGAATATTGACTGGGTCATGCCGATGGGTTCTGTTCAGGATGTACCGCCCACGGTCGCCGATCTATATGAATTCGAGGCTGTTGTCACCAATACCACCAAACCGACTGTTTTCATCGGTTATACGCCCCGCGGTGTTGAACTGACCTTTGAGATGGCCGCCGAAGTCGCCGGTGGCATCGACAAGCTCAGGGAACGACCGTTTCTTATATTTTATCCGGAGCCGATCTCGCCGCTCGTCTGGCCGGCGGATGTGATTGATCGCCTGTTTGTCTGCGCCGATCTGGCTATGCCGCAAATTCAGGGGCCGACGATACAACCGGGTGCCACCGGCCCGGTAACGCTGGCAGGCGCCGTTGCGCAGGGTACGGCCGAAGCGCTGATGTGTGTGGTTCTGGCGCAACTGCGTAATCCGGGGTGCCCCATCGGCCTGGGATGCAATTTTGGCATATTTGATATGGCCGCCGGCCTTCTGTCAATGGCCGCCCCGGAAATGAGTCTGGGTCTGGCGGCGCAGGCTGAGGTGGCGCAATCCTTCGGGCTGCCCACCTGGGGGCTGGCCGGGGCAACCGACGCAAAGGTACTGGATGCCCAAGCCGGCTCCGAAGCGGCTTTTTCGATCCTGGCCCAGGGCTTAGCCGGTTTGAATCTGATCCATGATGTCGGATATATGAGCAACGGGATGGTCTGCTCCACTGCCCAATTGATTCTGGGTGATGAGAATATCGGAATGGCTAGGCATTTTATCCGCGGCATAGAGGTCAACAGCGAGACACTGGCCCGCGATGTAATCGAAAAAGTCGGACCCGGAGGCCATTTTCTGGATCAGGATCACACCTATGATCATTTTAAAAACGAGCTGTGGGTGCCCAGTCTAATGTCGCGATCGGCCCTGTCGGATTGGCAAGAGCAGGGCGCCAAAGACATGGCATCCCGCATACAGGAAAAACTTGAAGATATTATTAAAAACCATGAGGCACCGGCCCTGCCGGACAAAACCCTCTCCGCGCTGAAATCCATTCAACAGAAGGGCGAAAAGGAACTGGGCAAAAAATGATCTGACGGCTAATTCGCAAATTGATCAATGATTTGCTGAATTTCCCGGGCCTGTCTGGCAGGAATCGTTGCCGGCTGGTGATCGCGCAGGATGTCTTGAACTTTTTTCTGGGAGCGCTCCCGTAAACTTGTACCGCCGGCTGACTGCCATTCTTCAAAGCCCATCCTGCTGATCAGCCCGGGACGCCACTGGGTCTGACGCAAATGTTTAAGGGTATGTGAATGAGTCAGAAAATCGCCTTCAAATCCCACTTCCCGGATGACATCCAGCGCCAGTATATCGTCATCAACCGGAATACCCCGTGCCATGCGCCGCACCTGATCAATGACTTCATCCATAATCACCATCAACTCAAGGCTGCCCGTGCGTCCAAAATCCATATAGCCGACATCATGATTTAAGTTCGATCCGGCCATGACGGCCATAAACGTCTCCAGACCGGCCTCAAACACGGCCTGTTCATCCGGAATCTGTGCATCGGTGGTCCCCGCATACCCCCAGCTGGGCAAATCGTAGTAATGGCTCATTTCAATGATCGCCTGTAAGGACAACAAAAACTCGGGGGCATTATAGGAGCACTCGCCGGTGGCCATATCCAATACCGCCGGTCCCATGCCCATCACAAAGGGTGCCCCTTTGGATTTTAGCTGGTGGATCACCAGACCGCACAAACACTCCGCCAGTCCCTGGGCCACATGCCCGGCGACGGTCATCGGAGCTGTGGTGCCGGCAATGGGTGCCGCGGAGTATACCAGGGGAACGGATGTTTTGGCGCAAAACAACAGTTTGTCCAGGCTGTAAAAAGGGTGCTTCAAGGGGCTGATTGGATCAGAATAATGAATCATAAACGGTTTTTCGCGCAATCGCCGGGCTGAACCTCTGAGAATGCAACAGATCTGCCACATCTGCGCAAGGTCATCCCGGCCCCGAGCGGTACTGACGATAGGCTTGCTGGAATTGGCGGCCATGGCTTGAAAGCTGACCAGATAGGCGAGTTGCGGCGGACAGTCGGATGGGTGCGCAAACGACATGATGAAGTCGATATTGGGCAGGGCATCGGCCACCCGCGCCGCACGGCAAACGTCCTCGAGAACACACGTGTGCCGCTCGTTTTCGATCGCATCATATGAAAAAATAAGATCCGACCCGGTGCCAAAGTACGCGCGACGCCCGCCGACATCCATACAAGGGTTGGCCTCGCGATCGTAAACGGCAATATTTTTGGGAGTACTTTCCAGGGCCTGTATAACCCGATCGGAGGGTATTTTTACGATAAAATCATTTTCAATCCGGCAGCCGGCGGCGGCTAGCAATTCGAGCGCCTGGTCATGCAAGATCTTCATGCCGACCTGCGCCAGTATTGTCAGCGCGGCCTGATGGATTTGGTCCTTATGTTGATCTGAAAGAAAGGTTAAGGTTGGTGCAAAAAGGCGGGATTTTACACTCATAATGCCGCTTCCATTGCCTCACAGATTGAAATCAAGCTGCCGGCTGAGCAGCGCATTGTGGTGCGGAGAGGCCCAGCTCAGCCAGTTTTTCGGTGGTCGGATGTCCGGTGTCATCCCACCCCATGAGTTTATAAAACTCTTGCTTCATGGGCTCCATCCACTCAGCCGGTTTTGAGGGCTCTATACCGGCATTATACTCTTTCTCAAAAAACATAGCCGGCAATCGATCATTCGAGATTCCGGCCCCGTGCTGCTGATTAAACAGGCGCTCGAGATTGACAATGCGCTCACCGGCTAAAAAAAGCTCGGTTACTTTGACCGTCCGACCACTCAGGGCAGAAACGAGCTCGGTTTCTCCCACCAGATCATAGGTGCAAATCAAACACAGCGCCGGAACCTTGCACAGTCCCAGACAGTCCAGAACCGAACCGACAATCATCGATCGTCGCACCAGCTCAGCTTTTCCCTGGATCGACCGCGGGTCCGATGATACGGGCGTACCGAAAACTTTTGTCGCTTTCTCCGGCAGCCATTTGTATTCCAGGGTGGCGTAAATATCACTGAAATCCGCCCCCCGGCTGGAAACCGAATACCCCAGGGCAGTGCCCATCATGTTATAAGGGTGGTAGCCGGCCATTTCCAGGCCTTTAATATGGGCCGCATAGTTTTCGGCGCCCCGACCGATGATCTGCGCCGCTTTGCGGACACCTTGAGCCAGAATTTTACCAAATCCTTTTCCATCAGCCATTTGCCGGATCAGTTTCTCCATGGCCTCGCCGTTACCCCAGCTCAGATCTAATCCGCCGGTATCAGCGTTTGTGATAATGCCGCGATCAAAAAGATCCATGGCAAAGGCAATCGCGGTTCCGGCTGAAATGCTGTCCATACCCAGGCGGGTGCACAGGTTATCCAGATATACCAGTGTCTGCAAATCATTTAAGCCGCACTTGGCGCCCAACGCCAGCATAGGCTCGAATTCGGGCCTGACAGCTTTTTTGCCTTTTAGTCTTCCAGTTGAAAATTTGAGATCGGCTTTACACTGAACCGGGCATCGCGGGCAACCGTGCTTGCGGGTAATATTTTTTTTCAGCTGTTTGCCGTCGATGCGCTTGACATCTTCAAAGTGGTAGTCGCGATAGTTGCGGGTGCCCAGAATAGCCAGTTCATCCGCCCAGTCAATATAACC
>JASFGH010000135.1:0-8786 GCA_050123865.1 Desulfobacterales bacterium
CAAAGGAAAAAAGGAAGTTCGTAAAATACTAGAACATCGTAAACAGAAGAAACTACGTTAATTTCACTCGTAGTCGGAATGATGGAATCCTGGAATTATGGAATAATGTTGTGATGAAGGTATCCTATTATCCGGGCTGTTCTTTGGAAGGAACAGCAAAAGATTATGCTGAGTCGATATCAGGTATTTGCGCTGCCCTGGATATTCAATTGGAAGAAATACCCGATTGGAATTGTTGCGGGGCAACCGCCGCCCACAGTATAGACCACCAGGCAAGCATCGAGCTGGCCGGTCGTACGTTGAATTTGGCCACCCAGCTACCGCATTCAGACATGCTTGTACCCTGCCCCATGTGTTTCAACCGATTGAAAACAGCTGCCTGGGCGCTCAATCAGGATTTTGCTGACCGCTACGCTATTCATCTGGAAGGCACTTTGCCCAAGATTTGGGATCTGGCAAATTTCTTTGCTACAGAGGAAATGCTTCAAAGCGTGGCGAGGCAGATAAAAAAACCTCTCGAGGGGCTGAAGGTTGTTTGTTATTATGGCTGCATGGCAAATCGACCACCGGAAATTACAGAAGCCGCCGACTTTGAAAATCCCCAGGCACTGGACCGCATCATACAGAATGTAGGAGCAACCGCCATCCTCTGGCCATACAAAACCGATTGTTGTGGCGCCAGTCAGGTGCTTTCACGCCCGGATATTGTTTCTCAGCTTGTCGGCAAACTCTATGATATGGCCCAAAGGGTCGGCGCCCAGGCGATTGTGGTATCGTGCCAGATGTGTCAGGCCAACCTGGATATGCATCAGGAAAAGATTGCGGCGGATTGGCAAAAAAAGTTTTCTTTGCCGATTTATTATTTTAGCGAGCTGATTGGGCTGGCGCATGATGTTGCCGGCGTTGAACGCTGGCTCAAGCGGCATATCACAGACCCGTTTTCTCTGCTCAAGCAGCTCAACTTCTGGAATAGCCCATGACCCCAAAGCCATCAATGCCACATAAAGAACAAATCGGATCGATCACCATTATCGGCAGTGGCATTGCCGGTATCCAGACCGCTCTGGATATTGCCAATTCCGGTTTTAGAGTGCATCTGATAGAAGAAAAGGCCAATGTGGGCGGTGTCATGGCCCAGCTGGACAAAACCTTTCCCACCAATGATTGCTCGTCTTGTATGCTGGGCCCCAAGCTGGCGGAATTGGCCAATCATCCCAACATTGATATTTTGGCGTATACTGATGTTCTCGATTTAGTGGGCGAAGTTGGCCGCTTTCAACTCACCCTTAAAAAGAAAGCCCGCGCCGTTGATCCGGAACGGTGCGTGGCCTGCAACCTCTGTGCTGAAAAGTGCCCGCAAAAAGTGCCCGATCCCTTTAATTTATATCTTAATCAGCGCAAAGCGATTTATATTCCCTATCCTCAGGCTGTTCCGCTGGTTTACACGATTGATAAAGAACACTGCACCTACTTTACAAAAGGCAAGTGCCGCGTCTGCGAAAAGGTCTGTAAAAACAAGGCGGTTGTTTTTGACCAGCAAGATGAAATCATTACATTGGACACCGGGGCGCTGATTCTGGCCGGCGGATTTGAGCCCTTTGATGCGCGTTTTAAGGGGGAGTATGGTTACGGGCAGTGGCCCAATGTTATCACCAGTCTGGAATTCGAGCGCATGCTTTCAGCAGCGGGCCCCTGCCAGGGGCATATCCAGCGCCTGTCCGATGGGAAAATTCCGCGCCGGATTGCCTGGATCCAGTGTGTCGGATCGCGTGACACCCATTTGGGAAATGATTATTGTTCGGCTGTTTGCTGCATGTCCGCCACCAAACAGGCCATAATCACCAAAGAGCATGCCGGCCAGATCGAAACCAGCATTTTTTTTATCGATATGCGCGCCCACGGTAAAGGGTTCGATCGCTTTTATGAGCGCTCCCGGGCAGAAAATGGTGTGCGCTATGTGCGCTCCTTGATATCCAGAGTCGTTCCAAACCCCGAAGACGATACCTTGAGCATATCTTACGCCACGCCAGACCACCATCTTCAGGAAGAAACGGTTGACATGGTCGTTCTTTCCGTCGGCCTGTGCCCGAATGCGTCTACACTGCAATTGGCCGAGCGCCTTGGCCTGTCCTTAAATGAGCATGGTTTCTGCGCTTCCGATCCGTTGGACATCGTTGCCACTGCTAAACCCGGCATCTATGTCTGCGGGGCCGCTCAGAGTCCCAAAGATATTCCGGATTCTGTCCAACAGGGCAGCAGCGCAGCCGCTCAGGCAACCGCCCTGCTGGCCGATGCGAGAGGTTCACAGGTAGCAGCCCCGTTCAGCCATGAAGAACGTGATGTCAGTGGCGAAGCGCCTTGCATCGGGGTTTTTGTCTGTCATTGCGGCATCAATATTGCGAGCGTTGTTGATGTGAATGCCGTTGCCGAGTTTGCCCGTAACTTGCCGCATGTCAAATATGCTACCGGCTGCATGTTTGCCTGCTCCACCGATCAACTCCAGGAAATTAAACAGGCCATTAAAGCGCACGGCCTTAATCGCGTGGTGGTGGCCTCCTGCACCCCGCGAACGCATGAGCCGCTTTTTAGAAATACATTGCGTGAGGCTGGCCTCAATCCCTATCTGTTTGAACTGGCCAATATCCGTGAACAGGATGCCTGGGTGCATCAGGCCGAACCGGAAACCGCAACGCTAAAGGCCAAAGAACTGGTGAAAATGTCTGTTTCACGTGCCCGTCTTTTAGAGCCGCTGTACGAGACCGCTTATGCCGTGGTGCCGGAGGCCCTGGTCATTGGAGGCGGCCTGGCCGGGCTTAGCGCCGCTATGGCATTTGCGGAGCAGGGATTCAAATCCACGCTAGTAGAGCGAACCGCAGAACTCGGCGGCAATGCCCGCACGCTTTTTTACACGGAAGACGGCGCCCAGCCGGCCCTGTATCTTCAAGACCTGATCCAAAAAGTTGAAAATCAGCCCCTGATTAAGGTTTGCAAAGAAACTCGGGTGGTATCCATCACCGGAAGTTGCGGAAATTTTGCGTCATCCATTTTGCAAAAGGGCCAATCCCAAACGATCTCTCACGGTGTTGTCGTTGTTGCCACCGGCGGCCTGGAGCATATGCCCTCGGAATATCTTTACGGACAGCACCCGGGAGTCATCACCCAGAAGGAATTTGAAAAGCTGCTGAATTCCGAGCCTGATAAAGCCCGGCAGTTTAAGCGGGTAGCGATGATTCAATGTGTTGGTTCCCGCGAACCGGAAAACTTGTATTGCAGTCGGGTCTGCTGTACAGCTGCAGTTAAGAACAGCCTGAAGTTAAAAACCATTCAGCCCGAGGCGCAAATATCGGTCCTGTACCGGGACATTCGCACCTTTGGTTTTAAAGAACGCTATTATTCAGAGGCCCGCCGGCAGGGGGTTCGTTTTTATCGGTATACGCTTGAACACAAACCCCGGGTGACGCATCAAGACGGTGAACTGGACGTTTCCGTTTTTGATGCCCACTTACAGGCCACGGTTCAATTGCAGGCTGATCTGGTGGTTCTAAGCGCCGCGATTCGACCCCGGCCGGAAAGCCACGAGCTGGCACAGGCCTTGCGCCTGCCGCTGGATGAAGATGGATTCTTTATGGAAGCCCATCCAAAGCTCAGGCCGCTTGATTTTGCGACGCCCGGCTATTATCTGTGCGGTCTGGCGCAGGGCCCTAAGTTTGCCAACGAAAGTATCGCCCAGGCACGTGGAGCAGTTTTACGAGCGGTCACCGTGCTTTCCCAGAAAGAAATCGTCGCAGAAGGCATGATCAATCGCGTGGATGCCGAACTTTGCCGGGCGTGCGGAGAATGCGAAAAGGCCTGTAGTTTTGAGGCCATTCATGTAACGCAAGGCGCCATGGGCCGTGAGCAAGCGATGGTGACCGAAGCGCTATGCACCGGCTGCGGTGTCTGCAATGTGGCCTGCCCCACCGGCGCAGCATCTTTGAGCCATTTCAAAGATAAACAGCTGAACGAAATGGTCGAAAATTTCGGAAATGATTAGGCATTTATAGCAATTGAATATTGAATATTGTAGATTGAATATTGAATAATGTAAATGACGGAGCGGAGCGACAGCCATAAATATACAATTTTCAATATTCAATATTCAATTATTTCATAGGGAGCACCCTTGGCTTCTGATCAAAAACCACAAATTCTGGCTTTCGTCTGCAATTGGTGCGCTTATGCTGGCGCCGATCTGGCAGGTGTATCGCGCATCCAGTATCCCAGCAATGTGCGCTTGATCCGTGTGATGTGTACCGGCAGGGTCAACCACGGTTTCCTCCTAAAGGCCTTTCTAAAGGGGGCAGATGGGTTACTGGTATCCGGCTGACACATCGGCGATTGTCATTACCTGGAAGGTAATGTGAAATGTCAGGCGGTCATTGAGGAGACCTGGGAAATTCTCAGGCTGCTGGGGATCGACGAGCGCCGCCTGCGGCTGAAATGGATTTCAGCATCCGAGGGGGCGGCCTTTGCCGAAGAAATTAGTGATTTTGTCGAATTGCTTAAAACGCTCGGCAAACCGGAATACACAATTGAAAATTGAATACCTTAAGATGATTGAATATTGAATATACAATAATTTATGGATATGGATCTGTCCCAAAAGCAAATCGACTATTGCATGGAATGCGGCCTGTGCACCGGAAGCTGCCCAATTAGCCGTGAGTTGTCCAGGTTTTCACCGCGGCAAATGATCAAGCAGGTCGTGCTGGACCCGAAGGAGGGTCTGGAGAAAAGCCACGAAATCTGGGCCTGCTTGAGCTGTGCAGCCTGCAGCGAACGCTGTCCGGCAGAAATCGATTTTCCGGAATTCATCAGTGCCCACCGACAGGAAGCCCGCAAAGTCGGCAATGTTCCACAAGAAAGCCACCACGGCATCCTGCAGGCGGTCGCCGGTCTGCAAACTCACGATTTAAAACAGCAGCGCACCCGGTGGGCACAGGAGGCGGGCTCTTTTGGTGATACCGGAGAATATTTTTATTTTGTGGGGTGTTTGCCGTTTTTTGACGTGACCTTCCGCTATATGAACCAATTTCCTCTTGAGAGTGCCCGAAGCGTGCTCGCGTTACTGAATAAAATGGGGATCGAGCCGGTTATCAGCAATC
Organism: Desulfobacterales bacterium; assembly: GCA_050123865.1. Lineage (GTDB taxonomy): Bacteria > Desulfobacterota > Desulfobacteria > Desulfobacterales > JAHEIW01 > JAHEIW01. The sequence continues at coordinate 5,145 of JASFGH010000135.1, forward strand.
ACGAGCGCTGCTGTGGCCACGATGCTTTATGGTGTGGCGATCATACCACTTTCCGCAAGCTGGCAGCGCTGAATCTTGAAGTTATTACAGCCTCCGGCGCCAACACGGTGCTTTTCAGCTGTCCGGAGGGCTATGCCACCTTTAAGAAATATTATCCCCAATATGTGGGGGAGTTGCCTTTTGAAGTTCTGCATCTGACCGAATTTCTGGCGCGGAAATTGCCCGATGCCGGTTTAGCATTTCAGCAGGATACCGAAGAAACGATTACCTATCACGATCCCTGCCGCCTGGGCCGTTTAGCGGGGATTTACGAAGCACCCCGTCAGCTGCTGGAATCTCTCCCAAATACGCAACTGATTGAGATGGAGCGCAACCGCCAAAATTCACTTTGTTGCGGGACCAGTGCCTGGATGGAGTGCTCAAGCTATTCTAAGGCCATTCAGGTGGAGCGCATGCAGGAAGCAGTCCAAACCGGCGCTCAAACCCTGGTCACCGCCTGCCCAAAGTGCCAGATCCATTTTACCTGCGCCCGTAGCAACACCCATTCATTGCTTGAAGTGATCGATCTTTACACGTATTTAGGCCGGCGATTGAAAGAATAAAAATATCCAGCGGGTAATTGCAAAAAGATGTGGCTAAGTGGATGATGGTGTCTTTAGCTGGCGCCTGAGTTCTTCAATACCGATGATTTCTAAATACGCTGTCACGTCACCGGCATTGGTCAGCAAGGCGGCAATGACCTTTCCGGTGTCGATGACGCTCCCGCCGCCAATAGCGACAACCATGTCGCACTTTGCTTGTCGGGCCTGCTCAACGCCGTCGATTACGCTATCGACGGAAGGCTTGCCATTTACACATAAACGATTGCTTTGTGGGTAGCGAATCACCTGCTGATGCGCATAAACGAATTGACCGCCCCGTATGCCGTTGCAATGGCAATGCCTGCGCCGCATTTCAAGCGCTTCCAATCATTATGCGCCAGAATAGAGCCGGCGGCAAAGAGCGCTTCAAAGGCCGGTCTACCCGAATCGTCGACAGGACGAAAGGCATCATCAATTTCGACGCCGGCCTGATTGATCGCATGTCCCCGGGCATCCAAAAAATCACGGTGATGCCAATCATGTCTGCTGTCGGGCTGGAAAACCGGCAAACTAAAAATCGTTTCGCGGATGTGAGTTCTATCGGCAAACAAACCGCCTCCGATAAATCGGCCACTGGCCAGGATAACACCTCGAGAGTCAACGATGTGTTCGACATCGTCCCGGCCGATGTGGGTTTCAAAGCGGTTATCTGGAGTTTGTCGCACCTTTAAAGCTTTGGTCAAAGAAAAATATTGAACACCTTTGGTGCGCAACCCCCGTTCAAATGCTTCTTTGAGGCGCAGCCCTGGAACTGAAGGGGGGATGGTGGGAATTTCAAAAACAGGGACGCCGATCAACTCCTCAAGCTCAGATATGACCTCATGGGTTCGATAGAGGCCTAAAATGGCGGGCAGCCCCACAATTTTAGATTTTTTCACCAGGGGGCTTACAACCTTTGCCAATTTCTCCCGGTTGTGCGGCAGCAGCAAGGCATTGGCCATGTGTTCCGTGTACACTTCGTTTAAATGGTCACTATCCGGAAATGATATCTGCTCTGATCGTAAATCAGGCCATTCATTTTTGCAGGCGGCCACTATCTGGCGAGCGCTGAATCCCTTCAACCCTCGGATATCAAGGATCATACAGGCTGATTTTTCTTTTAGCGCACTGGCCCCCTGCCACATGGTATGGGGGACTGCATAAGTGGATTTTAGGGTACCCATTGATGTCAGCACACCGGTGTTCCGATCGACAATTCGGTGATAGGTGAGGCCTGTTTCTTCCAGGAAGGTCAGGATTTCATCAAAGGCCGCTTTGATATCCGCTTTTTTTAAACGCGCATAGGGGTGATCGGGTATATCCCGCACCAGCGCATCAATAGCGGCCCAGGGGTCGCTCCAGGGCTGCTTTTCAGACACCGGGTGCACGCCCAGCAGGTCCAGCAGACCGCTGGCAAAAATAATTTCACCGGTATACCCCATCTGCGCTACACGCAGCCCTCTGGCCGCCGCAAAAAGAGCAGCAGCCATTCCGGCAAGGCCGCTGCCGATTACACAAAGGTCACAATCGATGCGTTTCGGTTCACTCATCTATAGGGTATATCCTTCCTTGGTAAGGTTCAAAGGTTCTGCGTTCTGGTTTCTGGGTTATGAACCTCTGAACCTCCAAACCTTTGAACTCTGAACCTTTGATTTACAGCTCCAGCCCAAACAGCCCGCAATACAGGGCCTCCAGAAGTTCTGATTGCACCAGCTGTTTATCCCACAGCGTCGGGTATTGTCCATACCAGCGTTTATTGAGAAATTCCCGGAGGCTGGTCAGACACTGATCGAAAGTCAACTCGCCCTGATCAAACAAATAGGCGGTCACGCGAATACCGCAAAATGTTCCCTGGCAGGCGCCTTTGCCAATTCGGCTGCGCAAAGCAATGGCCTTAAGATCCGGTTTGCCGTCGTGTTTGCGGATATCATCAACGATGGAATCCACAGCGCTTTTGGGCACCATTTCGCACTCGCACAGCAAAATGTCATCCGGCTCATGTTTTTGCATCCACAATTTGGGGGCCAAACCGGGCTGCGTCCATTTTCCGGGTTGTGTTTCCGGCAGCGGTTCCGTTCTCGTCAGACAGGGTTTGGAAATACCTAAGTAATCACCGACCAGATCGGCTGTTTTTTCCGCCATTAGGCGATAGGTGGTCAGCTTGCCGCCGGAAATGCTGATAAAATTATCAATGCCATCCTGCGCATGATCCATCAGGGCAAAGCTGCGGCTGACGCTGCGGTCGTCGGATCCGGAGCGTGACCCTATCAGTGGCCTCACACCAGCGAAGGCACGAATATATCGGGCGGTTTCCAGGGTCGGGATCATTTTAGTAGCCTCGCTGACCATGGCATTCACCTCTTCAACGGTAGGATAAACCTGATTCAGATTTTCGACGCGAATGGAGGTGGTCCCGAGAATGGACACCGTGCCGCCCGGCACCAGGATGTCCGCATTGGATGAAGCACGCAGGCGGTTGACCACCCGATCCGCAATTCGATTGTGGGTGACCATTAGACTGCCTTTCGAACAGATGATATCAATCTGCACGCCGGCCAGGGCGGCAACTTCACCGGCCCAGGCACCGGTAGCGTTAACCACTTGATTTGCTTCGATAATGATTTCTTCGCCGGTGACAATATCCCGCAGATGCGTGGCTTGAATTTTTTTACTATTTATCTCAAACCCAATGACTTTGGTAAACCGCAGCAAGGTGGTGCCCAGTTCCTGCGCCTGGGCAATATTCTCTAAAGATAGTTTAAACGGATCAATGGAAGCATCATTTACGGCATAAGCCGCAATCAATTGATCGGAAAGAGCCGGCTCAAGTTCGCAGGCTTCCTTGACATCCAGTTCCTCTACGGGAATTTCACATTGGGCACACAAATGCGGAAAATCAGTCACATACTTTTCATCATCGCCCTGCACCGCTACAAACAAACCACCACAGTCCTCAATGCACTGCGGTGCCAGCTTTTTTAACAGCGTCGCTTCCTCGCGACACTCTATGGCGCTGCCCTGA
>JASFGH010000136.1:0-8751 GCA_050123865.1 Desulfobacterales bacterium
AAGGTCAACAATCTTATTTGTTTCACAATATGCCGCAGCAATTTACAACGTTTCATTGGCACTCAGATCACTTTTTTCTGCCCCCGGATTGCACCCGCTTGGCTTACAGTGAAGCCACCGCCAATCAGGCGTATATACATCCAGAGCGTCCGGTTGCCGGCATCCAGTTTCATCCGGAATATCCATTAGAGCTGGTGAAATATTTTGCCCGGGAATGGAGCCATGAATGGGAAATAGGGCCATATGTGGCCGGTAAAGAAAAAGTACTGGCTCAAACCGAACAGATTCCAGAAACCTATGAGTTGATGGCGACCATGTTGGATAATATGGACCGTCAATTTAAGATGAAAAACTGAAATTCTTAGCAGGTCCTGTCTTCGGCCTGTCAGCCATCACTGCCATAGCGATGAAAACCCAGATACGCAGCGGGAAACTAAAAGCAAGCATTGAATTTTTCGCGGACCGTGTTCCGCAGACGGTCCAAAAGATACGGCCCCTGCTCCCCACTACGGTTCCTCTGTGTCACGCCAAGTTTGCCGGCGATGAACTCATGTTTATGATCCCGGCCGTCATCGAACCTGAAAATTTCAAATCCTCGATTGAAACGGGAGATGTGCTGTACTACCCCATTCAACAGACCATCTGTTTATTTTTCGGCGATCATATCGTGCCCTTCGGCCAGGGGCCATTTAATGCCATTGGTAGGATCGTTGACGGTAGCGCTGATCTTGAGCAGCTGGCTGAAACAATCGTCCAGCAGGGATTCCAGTGGGTCCGGTTTGCACAAAGCGAAGCTTCGATTGAAAGTACCCAGGCACCCATTTCGGAACGAACAGCTGAAATTGCTGCTGAAAGACAAAAAATATGGCTGGCAGCGCCCCTTGAACTAGCGAATCTAAGATCCCTGCAAAAAGGTCGCGCCGGAAATGCTGCCGTGCGCGTGTATGCCTTTGCAGACGCTTACCGCAACCAGCGAAATTTTTGGCTATTACGTGATGGTGTCAAGCAGCAAAACATAACCGTCGAAACCGCTAAATCACTCCTGGCGCCGATGTTGCGGGAAATGGCCGATCGGTTTGACGCCTGGGAAATTTCAACCCCCGGCCGACTGTTTCGAAAAGCCGCAAGCCTGCCGGCCGAGTTGACAAATCCTGATGAACTGGTCGACCTGCTCGATGAACTGTTGATGTATAACAACCGCTGGTGGCTCTGGCTGGACAGTTGCATCCCGTGGTTTGATCTGGACGTTCAAATGCAGAATGATTTCTGATCAACGCCGTCGTGAGCTGTCATAGTAATAATTCAATAATTGATAACCGGCCATATCATTTTCTGAAAGGCGCTATGATTTTCATAGTGACAGCGACCCGATATTTGGGATTCATCCTACGCCATAGTTAGTCCAAATGTTCCAGTACCCATCATCCCAAATATCGGGTCACTGTGTTGTTAAGGGGGCAATGATCAGCATATCGCCTTTCAGAAAATAACATGCCCGTCTGGCAACATAAGTTTAAGATACTACTGAATCATATCGACCCAGAATCAGCGGCTTGGTGAAGGACCCTGGCGCAATGGCAATACTTTTCGAGCATACCCAAATAAATGGTTTGGAGCTCCCCAATCGCTTTATCCGCTCCGCCACCTGGGAAGGGCTGGCCGATAAAAATGGGGATTGCACGCCCGAACTGGTGAAGCTGATGGCCAAGCTGGCCAGGGGCCAGGTGGGTCTGATCATTACCGGACACAGCTATGTGCACCCAGCCGGACAGGCCACTCCTCGCCAGTTGGGGGTGGACAACGATGGCCGCATCACCGGCTTGAGAGCATTGACAGCAGCGGTTCATACCGAAGGCGGCCGCATTATCATGCAGTTGGCTCATGGCGGGCTGACAGCGGACCCGCAATTGACCCGGACTGCACCGCTCGGCCCGTCGACCGGAGAGGGTCTGGTTAAGTCCCTGGGACGGGAAATGACAATCGACGACATTCATCAGGTGGTGGCGTCGTTCGGACAGGCTGCCCAACGGGCCAAAGAAGCTGGATTTGACGGGGTTCAAATCCATGCCGCCCATGGTTATTTGCTCAGCCAGTTCCTATCACCTGCATTTAATCAGCGCAGTGATGACTATGGCGGTGCAGTGGAAAACCGCAGCCGGATTATCCGAGAGGTCCTTGAAAGCATCCGCCGGAACGTAGGCCGTGATTATCCCGTAATGATCAAAATCAATTCAGAAGATTTTTTAAAACAGGGGCTGCCCCTGACAGATTTCCTTCAGGTTGCGGCCAGACTGAATGAAACCGGCATTGATGCGATCGAGGTCAGTGGCGGTACGTTTTTATCCGGGCCGATGGTTCCCTTTCGCCGGGAGATTAAGTTCGAGCGCGATCAGGCTTATTTTCGCAAGGCCGCGCGGGCGTTAAAGAAAATGTGCAAACTTGCGGTCATTCTAGTCGGCGGTATCCGCTCATACCTTCTGGCCGAACGTCTGGTAGCTGAAGGCGTCACCGATTATATCGCCATGTGCCGACCCTTTGTTCGTGAGCCGATGCTTATCAAACGCTGGCAATCCGGTGATTTGCGGAAAGCCACTTGTATTTCGTGTAATGGCTGTTTTGGCCCGGCCCGAGCCGGTCGAGGCATTCTCTGCGTACAGGATATCCAGTGGAAATCTTAAGACGTGAAAATTATCCGGCCGTGCGCTTTTATGTCACCGACATCGCCCACAGCCAGGACTGCCTCAAAGCCTATTCCGGATGGTTCAGGGACATTAAACCGGCTATCACCCTGGTGGAAGTTGCGGCGCTGGCGCGCGTCGATCGTCTGGTTGAAGTTGAAGCTGAGGCTTTTATCGGGGCATACCGGACTTCCCGGTTGACAGAACAAGGCCTGATATGAAATAAACGATCTTTAGTTACTGTATGGAAATTAGGTTCTACATTTCTCTTCATAGGATTTCGTGCTGCGCCATTATGGGACGGGCGGATTTTGCCTGGCGGAGTTGATATGGCCAGAAAATTTGTCTTTATCAAGGATGTCGAGAATCTAATAAAACAGGGCAAAACCGACATGCAATTGCCCGAAGGCAGCCGATTTTCACCGGCAGCCTGGGATCTGGTCCGTGAAAACAACATCCAGGTGTCTTATACTGGCCAGCCTTCAGCACCGGTAGATGCAAGTGATGATGATATTAAGGGCTCCAGAATTCAGGAGCAGCCAGCACCCAACCAAAATAACACCGCCCTGCCGCAGCTGGCGGCAATTGTTTCTTCGGCCCGTGATGTTTCGGGCACGGTGGGCGAAAATGTGACCAGCAGTCAATATTTTCTTATATTTGATCATGATGGGAAATTCATTGACATCATTAAGAATCCCTTCTTCGATGGGGGAAAAGAAGCCGAGCAAGGGATCGTCAACTTTCTGGCTGCCGGCCAGATAGCCGCAATTGCCGCTGAAAAATTTGATGAAGCGCTTGGTGATCAATTGAGGCGAAAAAACATTCAATTTTTTGAAATATCCGGTCCCATTGAAGAAGCCATCAAGCTTGTATTCGATCAAAAAGGAGGTGATAAAAGCGTACTGAATCATAAATAAAATGCGACACACACCGATAAAGGAGGTTGGATATGAAACTCAAAAAAATTGTTATGATAGGCTCTGTGTTATTGGCTGTAATATTTACTTTTACGTTGATTTTCGGAAACGGGACTTCTCAGGCGGCCGAAAAAGTATACCGCATGAAAATTCAATCAGCCTACCCGCGCGGTGATCTCTCGATGGAACTACTGAACGAGTTTGCGGCTGCGGCGGATAAAAACAGCAAAGGCCGCATAAAGATTCAAGTATTTGCCGATCCGGAGTTGGTGCCGGCTGAGCAGCTTTTCGAAGCTACCCAAAAAGGCACTCTAACGATGCTGCATGCAGTTGCCGCGATGTGGGGCGGAATTGTTCCGGTCGGTGAAGTAGAATTCGGCCTTCCCTATGCCTACAACCTGCCGGGGGAGCCGGATGTGTTTGAGGCCGGCAAGCAAATTCGCGATTTTTTCATGAATACCGGATTTGCGGATTTACTGCGCCAGGAGTACGCCAAACAGGGACTGTATTGGCTGGATGTCCATTCCTACGGGCCCATTTTTACCATGTCGACCAAGAAAGTTACCACCTGCGATGACATGCAGGGAATGAAGTTCCGGGTGGAAGGATCCTGGGCCGATTATTATAATCTGTTGGGTGCCCGGGGAACGTATATCAGCGGAATGGAGGCCTATATGGGGCTTAAACTCGGCACCATCGATGCTTCCCAGTGGGATGTCAGTGCTGTCACCGGTTTAAACTGGCATGAAGTCGCACCTTATCGAATCCTGGGCGGTCAAAACGATGTCGTCGTCGGTCATATTCTCATGAACATGGAAGTTTGGAATTCTTTACCGGATGATCTCAAAAAAGCGCTGTCCGACGCAGCAGAACAATACTTTCACGACTTGAATAAAATCTATGACGGCGAGCTGAAGAAAGTCGCAGAACTGGTAAAAGCCGGTAAAGTGATCAACAGCCCGATTGATGATGCCTGTGACAAAAAACATGAGGCAGCTGCAAATCAAGTGTGGGGTACCATTGCAGGAAGAGATCCGGTTGCAGCCAAGAGCATTGAAATCATCAAGAATTGGAGAAAAACGCTAAAATAATATCTGTTCAATTGCGGTAATTTAACCTTCACGCATCCAAACGCTGGCCAGGAGGGTGATTGACACCCTCCTGGTATATTTTCAAACCAAACAGATTGAAACGCATCTAATCGAAATTAAAGGGTTCATGATATGCCAAAAGCAGTCAAAACTTTTTTCGGCTGGATTGACGTTATTGCCGAAAAAGCGGGTAAAATCACCAGCTATCTGGTTTTTGTCATCATGGTCATTACGACGGTGGACGTTGTTGCCCGATATGCATTCAATAAGCCCCTGCTCTGGGGGTGGCTTTTGAATCGACAGCTATTTGGTGTGTTTATCCTGTTTGCGGGAGTTTATACCCTGTTTAAAGGCGAGCATATCCGAATTGAAATATTATGCGATCACTTCCCGCAGAAATTAAAAACAATTGCAAGCTGGATCGCTTTAGTGGCCTTTGTGGCTTTCATGGGGGTGCTGGTCTGGCAATCAGCCTGGATGGGCTGGAATTCATTCATGATGAAAGAAAAGGCTGCGGGAGCATTTCGAATCCCCTGGTATCCGTTTAAACTATTAATCCCCACTGTGACATTTTTATTCTTGCTTGAAGGCATTGCCGCTTTTCGCCGCAGCGGCAAGTAAACGGATCCATCCTAACTTTTATTTTGCGAACTGTCACTCTGCACATTCGAATGTGGATTCAGACAACAGGTTGATATGGGCATCGAGCTTACCACGCTTCTTTTGTTTGGCGGTTTACTTATTCTCTTGGCTCTTGGCGTTCCGGTGGTTTTTGCGCTCGGCGGAATCAGCGTTCTGATCACCATTTTAATCGGCGGCCCAAACGATTTATACATTGTTGCCACCACCACCTACCGGCAGATAACCGATCCCGGACTGATCACCATTCCCCTGTTTTTGCTGATGGGCAACTTTCTGATCCACTCCGGTATTTCCGATCGCCTCTTTCGCGCACTCAATCTCTGGCTTTCGGGCATCAGGGGCGGTCTGGCCATCGTTTCCGTGGGCGTTTGTGTCGCACTGGCCATGTGCGGCGGATTCGGCCCGGGAATTCTCACCATGGGGCTCATTGCCGTGCCGGCCATGCTTAAGCAGCGCTACAACAAATCCCTGGCACTCGGCAGTGTGATGGCCGGCGGCGTTTTAGGCGAAATTATACCGCCCAGCATCATCATGATTATCTTTGCCTATATTTCGAGGATATCCATCGGTAAAATCTTCTTTGGCGGGGCTATCCCCGGCTTTATTACCGCCACGCTGTATATCATCTATATTCTGGTCAGATGTTATCTCAAACCAGAACTGGCGCCCAGAATGGAAGAAGAAACCACCCGCAAGGTGCGCTGGGTATCACTTAAAGATATTATCCTGCCGGCTTTGCTGGTGGTTTTGGTACTGGGATCCATATTCTTAGGAATTGCGACTCCGACTGAAGCCGCCGGCGTCGGCGCATTCGGCTCATTTTTAGTGTGCGTCATCTATGGCCGCATGAGCTGGAAAGTGATCACGGATTCCTGTATTGAAACCATGAAAATCAGCGGTATGGCGCTATGGATTCTGGTGGCGGCAACCCTGTTCGGCGTTGTTTACACCAGCGCGGGCGCCCAGGGCATGGTCATGGGAATTGTCGAGAACTTACCGGTTAATCGCTGGCTGATTTTAATCACAATGCAAATCATTCTGCTCATTTTCGGCATGTTCATGGATGATTATGCCGTTTTGACCATCTGCGCCCCCATCTTTATTCCCATCGCCGTCTATCTGGGCTTTGACGTGGTTTGGTTTTCGATCGTTTTTATCCTCAATATGCAAGTCGCCTATTTAACTCCGCCGTTTGGATGGGCGCTGATTCTGATGAAAGGGGTGGCCCCGCCGGAGGTTCATACCAAAAACATCTGGCAGGCCGTGCCGCCATTTGTCTTCATTCAACTGATCGTTCTGATTATAACCATGCTATTTCCTCAACTGGCGTTGTGGCTGCCGGCGAAAATGTTATAGCTTAGAAAACTTTCTTTCACGGTTTCAGAGGAACTTTTTTAATACTCACCCCAATAGAAATTTCTGCGTGGATGGATGATGTTTGCGGCTATGGCCGGCAAAAAAAAGCCGGATTGTTTTTGGCTGAGGTAGGAATGCCGATATGTTCAACTCATTCTTGCAAAAATGTAATCTTCCTGGATATCGGAACCTATCGCAAAGGTTTTGGTGCCCAAAACTTCAAACTGCATTTTGGCATAAAAGGCATTGCCCCTGTGGTTTTCCTGCCAGCTTTGCCAAGGAGGCGGCATCGGACGGTTCTGCAAACTGAATGGTTGGTATTTCAATATTCATTTTATTCTATTGATACTTATGACTTAGGCTAAAACCTGAAGGTAAATCGCGAACTCTTTTGGTGAACAATTTGCCCGTAATCTCTGATCCAGCCATTTTCTTCCTCCGACAATGGACCTTTTTTACGAAGTTCATTCAAATTTTCTTGGAGTTGTTGACGGGTTTTAGGGCCTGTGAGAACTACATCAACATGGGGATTGGAAAGGCAGAAGCGATAGCAATCAGGTGCGGTCATGACAGGGCCGCTCCAATTTTTTGGACGTTTAAGCAGACCGCGCCATCGTGTGGCTGTATAGGCAATAATAGCTGGTTTACACTTAGCGAGGTTGGGGAAAATGTCCTGCTCTGCACCTGTATGAGCGGCATTATAGCGAACCATAAGCATATCCAGTGGTGAATCTTCGGCGAGCTTTCCCGCCCTTTTCCGGTCGTGGATGCTCAACCCAACGGCCCGAACCTTACCTGATTCTCGAAGGGATACCAACGCGTCAATCGTTGATGAAGTCCAAATGCTCGTACGACCAAGCCAAAAAAGCTGAAAAACATCCAGATAATCCGTTCCTAGCGTCTTGAGCAATCGGTCACAAGCATTTTTGATACTCCCGCCGAAATATCCGGTGGTTGGTCCAGAAGCCAAGATGAACGATTCTCGGTCACGCTTCAGAGCTGCTTTGAGTGAGTTTGATACCTTCCTTGCATTGGGGGTCCAAAGGATATAATTTACACCCTTCTCCAAGGCCCACTCTAAATCCTCACCCTTAATACCATAGTTGGTAGCTAAACCGAGCCGAAACACGCGACGCCCAAAAGGATAAACATCCCGATACAGGAAATCATCGTTCATGGATAAGGATTCCTTTCATTTTACCCACCGTGTGTGTAAACTCCATCGACGATAAATCAGTCTCGAACTGAATTATGTTTGACATACTCTGTAAGGGCGGCAGAACAGCTCCTGCTCACAAATAGGCATACACCGAACCACTTAAATATCCCATCATGCCAACAGGTCATTCGTAAACAGGTGAAAACCGTGATATACTGGACTCGCTACTACACTGAGTAGCAGGTATTTACCAATAACATACAAACGTAATATTGAGAACATATCGCTGATTTTGGGCTTGTCAAAAATTTTAATCCTTTAAGCGAATAGTATCAAATAAAAGTAACACTTTTAAACCGGCGTCAGATTCGATTTTCTGATACTGGTTTTTTTTTTTAAATTAATCTTTCTCCTATGACATTACCTCACCTTGAAGCCGTGTTCTTTTTGCCAGTCTGGCCCGAATTTGCGCTCGCAATAATCCGCCAGCCGGTCAAACCAGCGCCACCAGAAACTCTTACCCTTTTCTTTGGCTTCATAAATATCGGTTAGAAATGTGGTAATGTTGAGCATTTCTTCTTTGGGAACAAATGAAGCCGCCCCATCATCGTAGGACTTTTTGATATTTTCCGGTGTCACGGCATAGGCTGTCAACATGACGCCAATGACGCGCTTTTCGTTACAGATCTTTAATAATTCGTATCCTTCAACGCCCATGATATCCAAAATGGCCATATCAAAATACTGATCTTCCAATAGCGCTTTGGCTTCTTCAAAAGTCGCGGCTCTTGTCGTGACACACATCGGTAGCAAATCTTCGAGGGTATCCAGCACATCGGGCTCATCATCGACAATCAGAATGCGTTTTTCTTCCAGCAATTTATCTTTATCCATATATTTTTGCCTTA
>JASFGH010000137.1:0-8630 GCA_050123865.1 Desulfobacterales bacterium
CTAAATCCTGCATGACTTTAAGCACTTCGCCCACCAGCTCCGGATCAAGGGCGGACGTCGGCTCATCAAAGAGCAGCATATCCGGCTCCATGGCCAGGGCCCGCGCAATAGCCGCGCGTTGCATCTGACCGCCCGATAGATGGGCCGGGTAATAGTTGCGATGTTCATACAGGCCGACGCGCTGCAACAATTTTTCGGCCCGTTCTTTTGCTTCGGCCTTGGAAACTTTCAGGACATTTACGGGCGCTTCCATCACATTTTGGATAACCGTCATGTGGGCCCACAGATTAAACTGCTGGAAAACCATCGCCAGCTTGGAGCGGATGCGCTCTACCTGTTTGCGGTCGGCAGCCTTGCGCTCCCCCGATCGCAATTCCTGCATTTTAATGAGTTCGCCCTTGACGTAAACTTTCCCAGAGGTGGGGGTTTCCAGAAGATTAATGCAGCGCAGCAGGGTACTTTTGCCGGAACCGCTGCTGCCCAGAATGGATATGACGTCTTGCTCGTAGGCCTCTATGGATATGCCCCTCAATACTTTAATGGTGCCAAAGCTTTTATGGATGTCCTCGACTTTGAGCGCGGGTGCCGCCATTCTATTCATATCCTTTCCGCCGGCTCCATGCTCGCCTGTTGCAGGTCACCAGCTTCTTTCGGACGTGGTTCTCTGAATCTAACATCCGCCTGCTAATGGTGGGTCGGGAGAAAGATCCGGGTGAAGAATTGCCGTAAAGCGCCTCGAAGCAATATCCCGATATATTGGTGCAGTTTTCTGAAAAAAATTCTTATAAAAGAAATTGTTTAAATGCAAGTCATATTATAATTTTTATTGGTTTTCAGTGACCAAGTGCTTGCATTTAAACCGATCAACGTCTAAGACCAGGCCGAATCAGTTGCTGAAGCAAAAAAAAGCATTCCAACCCATTATAGAGGAATGCCCTTATTGTTTTGTCAATCGCAACACTTCTTTGACGAATATAAGCCGAACCGCTTTACTATTCAGGCAAATCGGTATGATCGCTGGCGCTGTATACAGGTGGCTCAGAGATGATCATTCCAGAATTTCGAGAATAACGCGCTTTTTGGCCTTACCGGAAGCAGCATTCAGTACCGTGCGAATCGCCTGGGCTGTGCGACCATGCTTGCCGATGATCTTGCCCATATCTTCTTTTGCGACTTTAAGCTCCAATATCAACGCCTGCCCACCTTCTACCTCAGTGACCGTTACCTGTTCCGGGTTGTCAACAAGTGCGCGCGCAATTTCGCTGATCAATTCTTTCATGGCTCCAGGTCCTTTTTTAGCGGTTACGTTTTAGCTATGCCGAGCGTCGCTGACGTTTTTTGGTTTTATCGTCCATTGGAGTTCACCCCAGCATACCGAAACTCTGACAGGAAGTCAAAGACCGCAAGAAAAAAATTAAGGACCAAATATTTTTTTGAATGCACAACTTCAAATTGGAGGTCTTGCAAAAGAGCTCATTGAGGGCGGTTGTTTCTGTGAGCGATAAGGGGCTTTGATGCGGATGGGCGAGTCCATTTCATTTGCCATGCGTGGGGGTGCAAATATTGATGCCTGACGTAATCAGAAGGGCGGCTCGTTAGAGTCGCCCGTTAAGGAGGAGAACAGATGAAGGTCTGTAGGCTGCAGAAGCGTCACCTGCTCTGTTAAATAAAAGGTAAGACCACTAAATGGGTTGTCAAATCAATTGGTTTTTGTTTTCTCAAGATCGGCCGGAAATCAACCTGTCCGGATGTCGGCTCTGGTCGGCAAGGCGAAGATCTCGCCTGCCGGTTACCTGACGCAAATCTTCAACAACCGTATAAAAACAGGGTACCAGAAGCAGTGTAATGACCGTTGCGAAAACAATCCCAAACCCCAGGGAAACGGCCATCGGAATGAGAAAGCGGGCTTGGCGGGACGTTTCAAAAATCATGGGCGTCAGGCCGCCGAACGTGGTCAGGGTGGTCAACATAATGGGCCGAAAACGTTGAATGGCGGCACCCAGGACGGCTTCTGGCCCTGTCATCCCCGTTTTGCGATTCTGGTTGGAAAAATTGATGAGCACCAGCGAGTCGTTGATCACCACGCCGGAAAGGGCCACAACGCCAAACATGCTCATCACGCTCAAGCTATACCCCATGATCAGATGCCCGATCACGGCGCCCACAATACCAAAGGGAATGCACAGCATGATGATAACCGGCTGGATAAAGCTGTTAAACGGCAGGGACAGCATGGCGTAGATGACGATTAAGGCCATCATCAGACCGATCATCAGGCTGCGCATGCTCTCGCGTCTGTCGGCCTGCCGGCCTTCAAAACTATATGTCAGGCCTGAATATTTTTTTTGCAGCGCCGGTAGGGTATCGCCCATCAACGATTGCAGCACCTGATCGGTTTTGCTTCGGGGCCTGACGTCTGCTGCCACGGTTACGATGCGGCGTCCGTTGCGGCGGTCGATGGTGGTGTAGGCTCGGCCGCGCTTTATGGTTACTGTCTCTTTCAAAGGCACCTCTATGCCGGTGGACGTCCGCAGAATCATTTGCTCAAGATTGTATTCAGACACACGCTCTTCTTTGGGCAGCCGCACCATGACCTTGACTTCGTTGCGCCCCCGTTGCTGGCGCAGGGCTTCGGCACCATAAAAGGCGTGGCGAACCTGGCGAGCGACCTCGCGGGAGCGCAGACCCAGACTGCGGCCCTCCGGTTTGATCTGAAAATCAATCTGTTGCTTGCCCGGTGAAAATCCATCGTCAATGTCGGTGACGCTGGGGAAATATCCCAGAGCAGCAGCCAGCTCCGCGCTGGCCTTTTCCAGGACGTCGATGCGACGATGACTCAATTCCACCGAAATGGCCGCACCGCGGCCCGGTCCGCCGGCATCTGATTCGAATTTGAGAAATTCCAGTCCGGAAAGCTTCCCGACGCGTTCCCGCCACAACTCGGTCAGCTCGGCGGTTGAGATCGGCCGGTCATCCGGCGGCGTCAGATATACGCGCACGGTCGCCAGGTTGCCGGTGACAACCGAAAAAATACCGCGCACCAGTTGCTCACCGCCGTTTTCCTGGGCCACCTGCTGGGCAGCCTCCACCAGGTGCTGCTGTATCCGATCGGTTTTCTGAACCGCAGTGCCAAATGGCAGTTTGGCCGTTGCCAGCGAATAGTCGGATTCAACTTTGGGAAACAGTTCAAACCCCATCCGGCCGCTTTTGACATAGGCGACGGTGATAATCAGCAGCGCCACCCCGATGGACAGCGTCAGATACCGGTTGCGCAGGGCAAATTCTAGAAACGGCCCGTAACGGGTGCGAATGAAGCGGCCGAAAAATTCGCTGAAGTGCGCTTGCTGGATCATCAGCCAGCCGATGGGCCCGCCCGGATTGGGGCGCCGGCGATGGCCGATATGCGCGGGCAGAATAAAAAGACTTTCAATCAACGACACGGCAAAGACACTGATCACCACAAAGGGTATATGAATGAAAACTTTGCCCATAAAGCCGGAAACAAAAAACATGGGAGTAAAGGCCACCATGTTGGTCAACACGCTGAAGGTGATGGGCATCGCAATTTCGCGGGTTCCGCGAACGGCTGCTTCAAACCAGGCCAACCCGCGCTGACGGTGATGATAGATGTTTTCGCCGACGACAATGGCATCATCAACCACGATTCCCAGCGTTACGATAAAAGCAAACATGGAGATGATGTTGATGGACGATCCGATGGTTGTCAAAAATAGAAAAGATCCCAGAATCGAAATCGGTATGCCAAGGCTGACCCAGAAAGCCAGACGGGCCTCTAAAAAGATGGCCAGTAAGATAAACACCAGTCCGAGTCCCAAATAGCCGTTGCGCAGCATCAGGGTCATACGCTGGCGGTAAATTTCAGAGCGGTCATTGCGGGCCTCCAGCGCCAGTCCCGGGGGTAGAATTTGATTAATGGTTTCCATTTGCCGGCGCACGGCGTCGGAGACCGAAATCGGCGTTTGTTCACCGACCCGAAAAACTTGGATCTTAACTGCCGGCTGGCCGTTATAGGAGGCAAAATTGTCGGTTTCTTCGAAGCCGTCTTTAATCGTGGCAATATCTTCAAGCAGCACCTGGGTGCCGTCATTGGCGGTGATAATCGGAATTTTACCGAATTCTTTTCCGTAATCCCGCCGTTCCACCATACGCACCAAAATATCACCGCTTTCGGTTTTAATAGCGCCGGCGGGCAATTCCACCGATGCCCGGCGTATTCGGCCGGCAACCTCTTCGAGGGTCAGGTTGTAGGCCCGCAGGGTTCCCTGGGAAATTTCGATGCTGATTTCGTATTTGCGCACCCCCTCCATCTCCACCTGGGTAATGTCCGGATCCTGCAAGAGCCGGTCGCGGATATCTTCGGCCACTTCACGCAGAATCCACTCGCTTTGATTACCGTAAAGTGCCAGCGACACGACGGAACGTCGGCGTTCTGCAATCACCACCTGAGGTTCCTCGGCTTCTTCCGGAAAGGAGGTGATGCGGTCCACTTCGTTTTTGATGTCCTGAGCCAAACGCTCGATGTTTTCGCCTTCTATAATCTCCACATTGACCGTGCCCATGCCTTCGCTGGCAGTGGCCGTAATCTCCTTAACGCCTTCGAGCCCATTTACAGCCTCTTCTATGGCCAGGACAATTCCCCGTTCGACTTCCTCCGGGCTGGCTCCCGGATACGGCACCGTAATCCTGACGATATCGAGTTCAAAATCAGGAAATACTTCCTTTTTGATCTGAAGGGCCCAGAAGAGCCCGCCAATCAGGAAAACGGCCATCAGCAGGTTGGCGGCCACCGAATGACCGGCCATCCAGGCAATCGGGCCGCGATGAATATTTTTTTTCGGGTTCGTTTTCATTTGCATAAATAGCGTTGCCTGGTGGTTTGAGAAAATGGCGGAGTTTATCGGGCGATCTGCACGGCCATGCCATCAACCGGAGTGGGCAGCTCTGACACGATCAGACGGTCGCCCGGCTGGAGGCCGTCTCTGAACAAAACCGTATCGCTATCTCGCCACAGGATGTCAACATCGCGAATTTTAAGCGTGTCTTCGCTGGAGGCCACCCAGATACGGTTGCTGTCGCGCAGCGCGGTGCGAGGGATACGGTATACATTGTCTAACTGTCGCCCTGAGATTTCGAGGCGCACATACTCTCCAATCAAGAGCGGTAGCTGTTTTTTTTCCTTCCGGCGCAATCCCAAAGGGTCTCTGACTTCTATGATGACCCGCGCCATGCGGCCCTCCTGTTCCAGATCTCCGAGCAATTTAATGACCGTACCGCTATGTATATATTCGTTGCGGTGGAAGATACGAACCTTGGAGCCGGTTTCGGTGGACTGACGCGGAATGGTGATCCAGTTGAGACGATCCACGGGAATCGAGGCCTGGATCCAGTATACATCCGTACCGATCAACTCGGCCAGCTGCTCCTGGCCGGACACTTGAGAGCCGATATCAACAAATTTTTTGCGGACGATGGCATTAAAAGGGGCTTTAATCCGGGTTCTGGCCAGATCGAGTTTGGCTTTTTGCAGATCGGCCTTCTCGGCAGCCAGTTTGGCCCGGGCGGCTTCCAGTTGTGGCTCCTTGGCGACCAATGCCGGAATTTCAGCGTTTTCAGGTTTGTTACTATACAGCAGCCGCCATTCCTCAACGGCCGCTGCAGCCTCTTCTTCAGCAACTTTTAAAATACTTTCGGAGTCCTTGACCCTGGCTTCAGCCAGCGTGACAGCCAATTCATAATCGAGCGGTTCGATGCGTAAAACCTCTGATCCTTTTTCCAAAAAACCGCCGACCGCAAATTGGGGGTGAAGCGCCACAATTTCGCCGGATACGCGCGATTCGAGAACGATCTCTTTTGCCGGCACCACGGTTCCCATTGCCTGAACGGCCACATTGTGAATGCCGGGCTG
The DNA here is from genome assembly GCA_050123865.1 of Desulfobacterales bacterium. Taxonomy (GTDB): domain Bacteria; phylum Desulfobacterota; class Desulfobacteria; order Desulfobacterales; family JAHEIW01; genus JAHEIW01. The sequence continues at coordinate 5,927 of JASFGH010000137.1, forward strand.
TATCTGGGCCACTTCAACCAAAGGCGCTATTTTGGCAGGCGGCCGCCGGCGCGCTTTGGGCGCTGTCTTGGTAATATAGGCGGCACCGATGATACCGGCCACTATGACCGCCAGCGACAGCCCGATATTCAATAACAGGCGCCGCCGGCTGAGGGACCGACCGGTTCGGGTCGTCTCGTCCGCCGTTGTGATTTGTTCATCCATAATTACAATAAGTTAAGCCTTAAAGCATAAATGGCAATCTTTTCGATCGAACTCATTATAAAGATTGAAACGGTTGAAGTAAAGGTCTTCCTCCAATGGGCTTCAATTTGACACCTTTTTCAACATCCGTTGGTTATTCTTGCTTTTGAGTGTGATCCCGTCGGTTTTCCGGGTTCATCCGCCCGGAGCCCTTCATCGGGCTCCGGGCAGATCTTTGAGGTGGCTGCTAGCGAGATTTCCGCATTAACAGTTGAGCCTGCTCCTGGGTAATGGTTCCGTCGGCGACGCCTTTTTCAACCAGCCGACTCATAATCTCCCGACGCTGGCTGCTGAATATCAAGCGCACAACGGGTGGCAGACACTCAAGGATAACCCGGAGCGCTGGGAGGAAATATTACGCGCCAGTTTACCCCGAAAAGATGTTGATCCCGGCCGACGTCCTCCACGGCCGCCCGAAGTGCAAAGCAAGCGATCCGGTATCAATGCTCGCGACCTGCCGCCATCGAAGCCTCGTGGACGATTTGAGCGATTGGCCCGCCGGTTGGTGCTGTTTGATGGCGCCAAGCAACATGTGGCCGGGGGCCGCGTCCGTACCACCATGGACAGGTACACCTTGCGCAAAATTACAATCGATGGCCGTACCATCGGCTGGTTGGGTCTGCCTAAACGAGAGCTTTTGGCCAATCCGCTGGCCGTGGGGTTTTTAAAGCAACAGTCACAGATGTTTTACCTTATCGGTGGAGCGATATTGGTGCTGGCTGCCATCGTGGCCTTCATTTTGTCCAGACACCTGCTGGCGCCCATCCGCAAACTCACCGCCGGAACCCGTGCTCTGGCATCACGCCAATTCGATACCCGCATCACGGTTCAGACCAAAGATGAATTGGGTCAATTGGCCGCCGATTTTAATACGATGGCGGATACGCTGGAAACATACGAAGGTATGCGCCAGCAATGGATATCCGATATCGCTCATGAGCTCAGGACGCCCCTGTCGATTCTGCTCGGCGAGATCGAAGCGCTGAAGGACGGCGTGCGGGAAGTCAACGCTGACACCCTTGAATCTCTTAATTCGGAAGCCCGGCACCTGAGCAAAATTGTAAACGATCTCCACGACCTTTCTCTGGCCGATGCCGGAGCGCTTGCCATAAAAAAAGAACGAATTGATCCCGTGGCGGTTTTAGAGGAGACCCTCGCACATTTCGACCAACCCTTTGCCGAGAATCACATCGCAATTGAAAAAAACCTGGCTAATTTGCCCCCCGTCTCAAACATCGGCGATGCCGATCGTTTAAAGCAGCTTTTTTCCAACCTGCTGGAAAATACCCTGCGGTATGCGGATGCTCCCGGCACGTTGACCGTCGGCCGGGAACCGACTAATAACCGACTGGCATTTTTCTTCGAGGATTCCGGACCGGGTGTGCCTGAGGAATCTTTGGGACGCCTGTTTGACCGGCTGTATCGGGTGGATCGGTCGAGAAGCCGCACAAAGGGCGGAAGCGGGCTGGGCCTGAGTATCTGCAAAAGCATCGTTGAAGCCCTTGGTGGCGAGATACGGGCCGTCAATGGAAAGTCAGGCGGACTGCGAATTGAGGTCGAGCTTCCTGTGGCATAAATTAGGTGTCAGAAAACAGAAAACAGAGGACAGAGGACAGAAAACAGATGTCAGATTGAATGCTTTTTCTTCGATTTTTATCATTTATTATTTGTCATCTGACCTCTGACTTCTGTTATCTGCCACCGAACTCTTGACACCTGAACACTGCTTGCCACGCCATAACTTTAGCGTAGGCGGGACACCTGAAACCATATTTGGTTAAACCCATGATCAGAAAATACATTCTTGTCGTCGAAGACGAAGAAAAAATTACCCGCCTGCTGTGCGATTACCTGAAGCAAGCCGGAATTCGGACATCTTCTCAGGCCAATGGCAACCGGGTTATTGCCCAGGTGAAAAAGGAACCGCCGGATTTGATCCTGCTGGATATTATGCTGCCGGGAAAAGACGGGATGGCATTGTGCCGGGAGATCCGACAATTTTCAAATGTTCCCATCATCATGATCACCGCGCGTGTGGAGGAAATCGACCGACTGTTGGGCCTGGAGTTGGGGGCTGACGATTACATTTGTAAACCATTTAGCCCCCGGGAAGTGGTCGCCCGGGTCAAAGCGATTTTCAGACGGGTGGATGCCGCGCCCCGGGCAAGCCAGATGGTGTAAATAATTCTGTTTGCAGGATATGCGCTAGCAGACTCGTCTTATCACCGCGAGTTCCGTCAAGCTCACTCCCATAGATACCCTTAAAGAAGTGCTGCAAACCAAAATGATCGATAATTTTACGCGCAAAAATTGTGGGCTTCGACGTGGCCACATAGAGCGTATGGCCTTCTTTCTGGAGGGTGGCCAGCATTTTCGGAATGCCGTCATAGACTTCATTCTCAAACAATCCAATTGTGCCGAAGCGCTCGCGATATCGAGCGACAGCCTTTTCAATCAGGGC
>JASFGH010000138.1:0-8626 GCA_050123865.1 Desulfobacterales bacterium
CCATCTTGCGTAATTAATGCAAAAGAAAATGGTCCTGCAACATCGTCATTGACGGCACTTGGTTTTTCAAGATGTTTACGGATTGAAGGCATAATCTCGCTGAGCGGGTCATTTTTCCTACAGTGTTGGTTCAGCTGATACTCCAGCGTAATCAGGCGGGGTGCGGAGTAAGCTATTGCAATTTCATCGCCGTCTATTTGTGGTAATTTCTTCTTGGTCCAGTTTCGGTTTTGCATGCGATAATTTGAGAAATCGGAATCTCCTTGTTACAAATTTTACTTACCCCTATAAAATAATACGTCTGTCAAGCACCGCCACACAAATTCAGTCGTTTTTGCGAAACTATAAAATGCTCATGCTCTGATGATGCTCATTGGTTGCATGAATAGCGCCGACAGTATTTCTTTGCTGTCATGAAAGCGATTGTATTGCTCTTTATCTTTTTCTCTTTTCTTTGTTTATTTCTTGACAAAATAGTGTTGGACGGATAAACTTTTAAAAATTACTTTAACTACTAGCAAAAATAATTTAGAGAGTATATTCAGTAAAGGTGGTTTTTCTTAATTTTTTTGTTAAAATATACAGGTCGTAGAAGAAAAACATAGATAAATCATCATAAGGAGGAAGACTATTATGGCTATTTTAAAAGGAGATTTGCAAGCCGTAAAAAGAGACATCAAAGCACTTGAAAAGAAGCTGGAAAAATTATTGAAGGCTTATGAGAAACCGCAACGACCAAAGGCAGCCAGGAAAGTAAAGCGCAGAACCGTAAAAGCCAAAGCCAGAGCGACTGCTAAAAAAACTGCCGGGAGCAAACGGGCGTCGCAAATGACGGCAACAGAACAAATTTTGAAGATTGTCAGAAGATCCAGAAAAGGTGTGGATGTTCCCACGTTAAAAGCGAAAACGGGATTTCAGGATAAAAAGGTGAGAAATATCATTTTTAGAGCTTCAAAAGAAGGTAAAATCAAAAAGGTGGGCAGAGGAATTTACGTCGGCGCAAAATAAAATCGCTATCTTATTAGGATACAACTTTTTAGAAGAAGCAGTTTAAAGCAGAGTTGCTCTTGAGCTGCTTCTTCTATTGGATGATGCCTTCTTAATGATCATAAGACATTCGATTGCATAAAATTGGGCTAATAAATGAGCACCTATCAACAAGAACAATTAGAAGCTCTTCAGTTGGTCCGCAGTCACCTTCGGTCCATGCCGACATCTGACCGGAGGTTGCTAACAGACATGACGCTTGACTACCGTGTGTATCGTCAAGAGGTCAACGCCTTTATAAAGACGCATCTGGCTGGTGTTTGTACCCAAAAGTGCTATCAGAGCCGGTTAAGTGCTTGCTGTTCAAAAGAGGGAATTATCACCTTTTTTGCGGATATGGTCATTAATACACTGGTTTCAAGCACGGACCAAATTCGTGAGCTCATCCATGCCCTGCAAGTGCCCAGCCGAGGCTATAAATGCACCTATCTCGGACCTGGCGGTTGCCGGTGGCAGCTCAAACCCATCGTCTGTGAAATGTTCATTTGTGAGCCGGCTCAAACGCAGGTATTTGATCCTGCACCCGCCATCCGGCAAGAATGGGAAGCACTAACGCTAATGAAAAAACATTTTACCTGGCCGGACAGACCTGTAATTTTTGATACAATTGAAACGTTTTTTATCAAAGCAGGCTATTCTTCTCCATTAATGTATATGCATAACAGCCCGGGGTTGCTGCGGATCAAGCAGCGCGCCAAATTACAGCATTCAAATACAATCTCTCAAATGCGGTAGCGCTATTTTTTTGTTTGAGCCGCAATATGACGCCGCTGCTTTATCGCTGCTTGTTTAGCAGCTCTCTATTTCTTGTCAAATTCGGTGCAAACCAAATCCACCAAGGGGTCCTTCGGGAAAAACGGTATAAAAAAAGCATCCCGACGCTGTGCCTCGAAATGCTTGTAAATGTGGATTGGATTTAGTCTGACTGTTTTTCTACATTTTTTGCAGCCGGTCCTCGCTCGCCCACTTCAATTTCAAATTTCACTCGATCGCCCTCAGAAAGCGTGCGGAATCCGGACATATTGATCGCTGAATGGTGTACAAAAATATCGTCACCGTCTTCTTGCTCGATAAAGCCATATCCTTTGCGATTACTAAACCATTTTACAACTCCGTTTGGCAAAACGTGGTCCTCCTCTCTTTTATTTGTGATGATGGGTTCAGGCTCCTGTTAGGCGGCAGTAGATTTCCCAAGCTAAAATTTTAAAACAGATGGTTATTCAAGGTCAAGAAAAAATGCATGCCCTCATATGCGTTTATCAAGGCCTGCGAATCCAAAGCAAATCCTGTGTGCTTAAAACATTTCCTTAATATAATAAAAGAGAACAACTGCTGTAAAAGCCAGCTTCAGCCCGACAACCAGTACATTTCCGATCAGAATTCCCCAGCCTGCGCGCAATGCTTTGCGACCTGATTTTCCGGATGCCAGTTCGCCCACCAGGGCTCCCATAAAAGCGCCCACAATCATGCCCCAGGGCGGAATAAAAAAAATGCCAATAATCATGCCAATGGCCGATCCCCAGAGTCCGCGTTTGGATGCCCCGTATTTTTTCGCACCCAGTGCAGGGGCAACATAATCCAACAGCATTAAAAAGATTGTCACGACACCCATGACAATCAAAAAGGTCTGGCTGAAGATTTGCCAATTCTTAATCCAGGATAAAAGTATCAGGGCGCAGAAACTCAATAGCGGTCCCGGCAGGATTGGAAGGATACAGCCAACCATGCCCGCAATGGCTAAAACGAATCCAATAATAATCAAAAAAACAGTCAAAATTTCCGTCCTCCGTGTCATGTGTTACACAGACCATTTAGCAGCAAACTGCTGCGCCGGTTCCGGACCTGCCAGTAACACTTGCACAATGGAATTGTCAAGATGACGATCAATCGAAACAAACTGCGCCATATAGGGGTTTTGGGGTTGCAGTCGATTTGCAGGTATGCTGTAATTTGGTCGGCCGCCCCTTTGAGATATATTATTAAATCCTTGCAACGCCACCACCATATCATCGATCAAAATACATGATCGCTGATCTTGCATTTCTTAAATCAACATCAATGCCATTTCAAAAAGCGATATCCGCAACAACCAATCCATGACATCCTTTGCATCAGGCCGCTGGGGGAACCTGGCATTAGTTATGCTAGCATTATATATTTAAAATTTTATTAAAATAATAATAATTTTTTTCTTGATTTCTATTTTAATGTATTATAAGTTTTATTTCATGAGCAAGAAGAAGACCTTTTCAACGCGGATCGATCAGGACATTCTCAAGGCGCTTAAACACCTTGCCGTCGATCTGGATAAGTCTCTGGGCGCTTTGCTTGAAGAAGCGATCAAGGATCTTCTCAGGAAATATCGGACGACCTAAAAGCAGGGCCATCAGCAGGCGGCATCCCTGCAGGCTGCGATTTTAAGATACGCTGCCAGGTGAGGCCAAACAAACAGGCTAAAGCAAATGGAAAGGAGCGGTCCAACAAAAGGGGGTGCCTTTAGCAAGGCGAATTAACAGCTTTTAAATCTTCTAACGTAAGGAGAAATGAACATGGCCGCATCCAAAAGAGACCCGTTGATAAAAGACCAGGAAACCGTTGTTGATCGAATCAAATTGAAAGAACCCCTTACGGTTAATTGCGTCTGCCCTAAATGTGGCAGCAATCATCGCATGAAGCTGATCTGGACCGGACGGGGTAAACCCAAGAAATTTTGCCCACCCTGTAAAATTTTTGTTTCGTCCATTGAGCATGTTGATCTATGCGCGATGCCGACTCTGGTGAATGGCCGCGTCGACTGAATATGATAGGGGCTATTGCCGGAGATATTATCGGTTCGGTTTTCGAGCACAACCCGATTAAGACAACCACATTTCCACTCTTCTCGCAACCATCCTGCTTTACTGATGATACGGTCCTGATCGTCGCCGTTGCCGATGCGATCTTAAACCGGACTGATTATGCTACGGCGCTGGCGATTTTTTTGGCACGACAGGCCGCCGAAAAATCGGACATTCGCCGCGAAATCCGTAATCGATTCCATTATCCGCTGGATCGCTCGCTTGCGGAAATCCGACCGCATTACACTTTTGACATTTCCTGCCAGGGGTCGGCGCCCGAATCGATTATGGCCTTTCTGGAGTCGCAGAATTTTGAAAATGCAATCCGTCTGGCCGTTTCTCTGGGAGGAGACAGTGATACCATGGCTTGTATTGCCGGCGGTATTGCTCAGGCCTATTATGGTCAGATTCCCAACGATATCATCGACCAGGTTCGCCGGCGACTGCCCGAGGCTTTATTGCACATCATCGACCAATTTAATTCAACTTACGCCATTAGATTTTAGCGTTTTGCAGGCCAACGATCCGGGTAGCCGCTTTTTTTGCGCTCATTCACCATGGTTTCTATCCGCGGGGATGAAATTTGCGATGCAATTGTTTGAGATGATCGCGGGTGACATGTGTATAGATTTGGGTTGTCGATATGTCAACATGCCCCAGCATTACCTGTACGGTCCGCAAATCGGCGCCGCCTTCCAGCAGATGGCTGGCAAAAGAGTGTCGCAGGCTGTGGGGGGTAATTTTTTTGGTAAGACCCGCCTTCAAGGCATAACGCCGCAGCAACTTCCAAAACCCCTGGCGGGTCATCGGCCGATCGGCCCGGGCAATAAACACAAAAGGGCTCGAGCCTTGCTTGAGCTGTTTCGGCCTGACGGTCTTTAGATAATTTTCAATTCTTATTTTGGCCTGCATGCCGATCGGCACAATTCTTTCTTTGGCACCTTTGCCAAAGATGCGCACAAAACCAGCCTCCAAATTGATATCCTGCAGTTTAACATGCACCAGTTCCGATACACGCAGTCCAGCAGCATAAAGAAGTTCAAGCATGGCGGCATCCCTGACGCCCAGCGGTTTGTCGGTATCAGGCGCCTGTAGCAATCGTTCAATATCTTCCGGTGACAAAACATCGGGCAATGTTAAGTGGTTTTTTGGCAGATCTACCAGTCTGGCCGGATCATGATGCAGGATTTTTTCCTGAACCAGAAATCGATAGAATCCCCTGATGGCCACCAGATGACGTGCTCGCGAGCGTGCCGCTAAACCGGATTTTCTAAGATGAATTAGATATTTTAGGATGAATGGGGTATCCTGTTCGGTGAAAGACGTATTTTTTTGTTGCACCAGAAAATGCCGGTAGCGGATAAGATCCCGGCTGTAAGCCTCGAGGGTTTTTTTTGATAATCCTTTTTCGACCACTAAAAAATTACAAAAGCGGTCGATGAGGGTATCCGCACTGGGCGACTGGGGTTTTACCATACCCTTATATCGCATGCTTCAACATTTTTTTCAATTTGTCATTCATAGCGCCTTTCAGAAAATGACATGGCCGACGCTTATTTTGTAAATTATTTCTGGGACACGATACTAGAAATGCTCAGAAAGCTTCAGCGTGTTTTTATTAACGGCAAAGTGTAAATCGGGCTGGATATATTCATGGTACTTTTCGATGAAAGGGACATAAACCAACGCAAAGCTTCGGGCCGTGATGCTGACTAGCGGAAGGACGTCCATTAGCTGATTTTTGGGTTTTAAAAAGCTGGCCAAATTAACCTTTAAGCTCTCATTGGCCTCGGTTACCGGTAAATTGATGCGATAATGACGGTTTTCAGGCAGTTCGCCCACCAGTTTGGTGTGAGGCTGGGCGAGGGTCATATTTTTTGAAAGCTGCAAAAATGTCTTGGGTCGTACCTTGAATGCCGGCGCCCAAAAATGAAAACCGATTTTTTCCCATCCGGGTTGGACGACTCTGGGAATATTGGCAACTTTAACTAAGTCCGCATAGGATTTAAGCTTTAATCCTTTAATATTACATTTAATACGCCAAAAAGGCAGATAAATTGCATTTTTATCATCGCTTGGTTGCTTGCCGAATTGGATCTGCTTCAGATCTCTGCTTACCGGGTACCAGGCTGACGTGCAGTTTTTACACAGCAATACCAGTGAATCCCTATCTCCATCCAGGTCCCAGCCGCAATTGGGGCATAGTGTGGCCATAAAATGAATGCGCCAGTGCGGATTTTCATCTGGCAGCTGATTCAGTTCCGTGGCATCCAATGCAGCGCCAGCAATCGGGCTGCTAAGAACAGCATCATACAGGCGGTTTTCAACATAGTAGGGAGCATAAATAAGGCTGATGGTCTCTCCGATATGGGCATGATGCAGCACAGGTTTGGGCAGCGTCTTGTCAAAGCGCTCATCAAAAATTTGTTCGACATGCGCTAACGACTGGGTGGGTTTCAGAAATCGGCCTTCGGTTTCGGGAGTTATGAATTTAAGTTGTAAGGCCTGGCTGCGCAATCCCAGGCTGACCGGAAAAGCAGGTGATAAAACAGCTTGATGGCTGACGTCAACAAATTTATGGCCGATGCCATCGCCGGAGCAGGAAAACAGCATGCCTTTAAAGCGCCAATAGGGAAAATACAGCAGTTCTTTGGAAGCCGGCGCTGCGCTGGGCAGCATATATCTAAAAACATCCGATGCTACCAAATAAGATGTCACACGGCAGAATTTGCAGGCAAACAGACGATCCGTTTCTTCCATAACGGCAGGCGCGCCGCATTGGGGACACTGATGTTCAATTAAAAAATTAATGCCTGACTCCGTTTGCTCAGCGTTTCTCAACGCACCCGATGAATACCATCAAACCCTTTCATATAGGTAGGTTGGACGATTTCGTCGACATCTCCGGGCACCTTGATGAACCGCTTAATGGGTATTTATCGAGTGATGACGATTTATGTTATTTTTTCGCCGCATTCATTGCAGAATACGGCATCCGCTAAATTTTCATTCCCGCAATTAGGACAGAATTTTGTTGCTGCTTTTTCTTCAACTGAATGACCGCAACGCGAACAAAATTTCGCTGTCGGCGTCAGGTTTTTAGAACAGCGCGGGCATTGCTCAAACACGAGTAACTGGTGGCCGCAATCCGGGCAGAATTTCGATCGAGCGGGTATGGAATTATCGCATTCCGGGCAGTTCGCCTGCGGCTGATGTTGCTCCGATTGGGGTTGAGCCTTGGCAAAATACTGGGCAAACATAGCCGGCATCATTAATCCAAGGCCGGTACCCATCCCCATGCCGGAGCCCCCTTCCGATTCGGAGGCTTTTTCCATGGCCATAGCGGCTTTCATTTGCATGAGCTTGTTCATGTCGTCAAAGACCCCCATGCGGCTGCGGTCATCTATGGCCTGCTGGACCTCCGGAGGCGGTGTGATGGCATTAATATAAAGATGTGTCATGCGAATGCCAAAATGGCTAAAATCTTCTGACAGCCGCTCTGAAAGCCCCTGGGACAGTTCATCATATTTGGACGGCAGGTTCAAAATGGAATCGATGGATTCGCCCATGTAATCATTAAAGCGGGACACAATCACGCGGTTTAAATATTCTTCGATTTCAGCAGTCGTGAAGATTCCCTGGGTGCCTACCAGGCTATTTACAAACAGGACAGGCTGAACAACTTGCAGGTTAAATACACCGAACGCTCTTAACCGGATCAAGCCCAGCTCTGAATCTTTAAAAGCCACCGGGTCGCGCGTACCCCACTTCAGATTGGTGAATACCTTTAAATTGATAAAGTACATCTCCGCCCGCAGTGGGCTGGTTCCACCCCAGGGCAAGCTGGCGATTTTAGTCAAGAGCGGGATATTCATGGTTTTAAGTGTGTGCCTGCCCGGGCCGAAAGCACCGACTGCCTTGCCCTTATAGAAAAAGACGCCGGCCTGGGTTTCGCGTACGGTCAGTTGAGCGCCGTATTTAATTTCACCTGAACCTTCTTCCGGCAGGCGGTGAACCAGCTCACGGCCCGTGTCGTCAAACCATTCTAAATTTTCTAAAAAAACCACATTATTGGTGCCCATAAGGTTTTCTCCTTCTGTGATGCCCTATATTGTATGGGCCATATTTCGCCGTACCCTGCTTGCGGCAAGGACCTAAACTACGGTATATGGCTTAAACGTATAGACCTTTAAACGGTCTATCGGTCATTTAGCGAGCAAACTTAAGCTGAAGTGGTTGCCGCCTTAAGATCACTGCAGTGTTTATTAATACGATATCGGGGATTTACAGCGTTGCAATCCATCATAACCAGACGGATGGGCTATGGGAGCTATATACCGCATTGGGATACCATATGCCGGTGAAAATGTGTGCCATTCTTTATTAATTTAAAAAGCCCCATTGGGGTCATCGGGTCATCCATTTGGTTGATATCACTATAATTTTTGATTGACATCCGCCTCACTTTGAATAATAATATGAGTAGAGATCCTGCCTAATTTATATTCTCCTGACCGAGTATCGAACTTGAAACATCCTGACCCGATAAACCCCGACTTGAAAGGGGAGTTATGAAGAAAAATAACGATCGAAGGATTTTTGATCGCGTTAAAAATGATGCCCCCATCGTTTTTGCCTACCATAATACCGATCATTTCTACCATGCGGTGATGTGTGACCATTCAACAGATGGTATGTGTTTTATCACACCGGATGGGGTAGACCCGGGCTCCGATATTTAT
>JASFGH010000139.1:0-8575 GCA_050123865.1 Desulfobacterales bacterium
GTATGCCAAACCCAGTAAGATGAAAACATCCAGCACGTAGCTGGAAAGTTCGACAATACCGGGAATCGGCCGGGCCCAGGCAGCCCGGCCGATGACATCCGCAGTCGTGAAAAGCATCAAGGGAAGAATCAGAAACATGCCCGCATAACAAATCCAGCGGTTCATGCGTTGAATCCAGAATTTGATCTTCCCGTCTTGTTCCACTGCTCACCTTCCCTTGCGCCGCAGCTATTTTTTACCCCATTCGACGGGAAACGCCACTGCAGAGACACCGTGATTGTGCGTCTCTTCGTCAAAGAGCATGACGGCCTCTTTGGCGGGAAGGCCTTTGGCCTCGAGCTCGCTAACCCATTTTTTGGTTTCTTCCTGGAAAAGTTTAAACCATCGGGCTTGCTGATCCGCGGGCATCTGATAAAGCTCAACGCCTTTGTCGGCGATCTCTTTCATCATGGTCTTGTAAACATCGCGATTCAAGCCACCGGTGGTACGGAAGGGATTGTGGCACACCTCCATAATAATCGGCTTCAAATCATCCGGTGCGTTGTCCCAGCTTTTCTGGTTCATAATGACCCCTTCGGTGACGCAGCCGAAGGTGGCTAGAGTTCCCTGTTTGGCGACCTCATATAGTTTGAAAGCCAGAACAAGAGGCGGACAGGTTACCAGGCCATCAATGGTGCCGGTCTGCATGGAGAGATACACGTCTCCAAGGGGCATGAATACCGGTTCCGCACCCAGCGCTTTAATGTAATTCGTCTGGTGCCCGCCGGGGGAACGGATCCGCAACCCTTTGACATCTTCTAGCGTGCGGATCGGCTTGGTGGTCCAAAGAAACGCCTGAATGCAGCCGTTTAGCTCGATCATTTTGACCCCTGGAAATTCTTCTTTCAGCGCTTTTTCGTAAAGCGCGTTTCCGACTTCTGTGCTCACGTCCTTACCGTCGGTCGTAGCGGCCAGAGACAGCACATCGCTGACCGGAAAGCGTCCCGGCGTCCAGGTGGCGGTAAAATATCCCATATCCGACAGGCCCTTGGCAACGATGTCATAATGCTCGGGCCCTTTGCCCAGCGCGCCGCCGGCATACATGGTGTATGTAATCCGTCCGCCGCTTCTTTTTTTGAGCTCCTCTAGCATGGGAATCCAAACCGTTTTAACCTCCCGGCTCATCGGGGGATGCCAGGTGCTGAATTTGATGTGCATGGTTTCCTGGGCGGTCCCCGCAGTTGACAGCAGGAAAGTGACTACCAGGAAAAAAACCAATAATCCCGCGACACAATAAATTCGCTTTTTCATGTGAGGCCTCCTTTGATTGTGGGTGATTCGTTTAATTACAGAGTCTTATTTTTAAACCAAACAAAACCAACCCGTGTCAAGGCAATTGATGCTTTCTCATGCTGCAATCCCTACAAGCAGACGCGAGCCTGAATGCTGCGACTGCAACCAAAATTAGCGCGCTCGGCCCCTTTCCTGGAGTCAATCGATCCTGTGGACCCAGGCGTTCAAAGAGGCGGTTATCGCAAATAGTTTATCTTGGCAAATAAGCGCGCCGACGATGCCCTCACCCGCGGATAGATCTTCTGTCCGCTTTAACGCATTGGCTGCAATGACGGTAACTGCCGATGCAATCCCCCGGGTAAAGCTTCTGCCGCCGATGCCGCTTGTGGTCACGCCCCAGGAGGACCGGCAGTCATCCAGCAGCGATATGTTCTGTTCATAGGACATGGGTTATTTTGATCCGCGCTTTTTGACTTTAAAGGGTTTCATGGCTTCGATGTGCCCGCCCATGGATCTGAAATCTTTGAGCTCCATAGTGTACTCCAGAGGGCAGATGGTCGCCGGGGTGGGTGTCCAGTAAAAGGAGCCGGACTTGACGCGTTCGACATCCACCATAAAAGTAATTCCGCCTCCCGGCAGGATAAAACCGGGGGAGCCGCCGACGGTTAAATGGGCCTTGCCGGCATGGACCGCCCGGGTAAGTTTGATCGGATAGCGCGTCACACCGGCCCGCGCGCTGCCACCCGCACCGGCGGTATAAATAGCCGAAACCCGGGAAGGCTGGCAGCTGTCAGCAATAGCCTTTAAAGCCGTTTTGGCCTTTTTGGAAAGGCTAATTTCTGTGAGGGTGCCCCCTTTGCCGATCTTAAACATGGCCGCTTTTTGACCGGTGGTTTCGGTAATGAATATCGTCATGCCAGGCCGGGCAATTTTCATATCGATTGGGCTGATGACATCCGCCGGGGCGGTAATGGAGGTTCCCCCCCACCCCTCACCATGATCGCCGAAATACCGGCCCGGGGTGCTTTCGGCAAATTTAAGCCGAATGCCGGTGGGCTTAGCACCGGCGTAGACACCGGCCACATGGCGGCTCATCTGCCCGGTAATATGCGAATCGATGATAATGACGTCATCTGCAGCCGCCTTCAGCAAAGGCGCAAACAATCCCATGGTGGCGCTGCCGCAGCCCACACGCATTTTAGTTGCCTCTTTACCGTCAATGATGGGCGGGTGCCCCACTTGAACTTCCATCCGGCTACCCTTTTCGATTTTAAGCTTTACCCGTTTGCGATTGGCAATCTCGGTAATGGTTTTCGCAATCACAAAACCGTTTTTGCTGGTCATTCGATTGACCCCACCGATATGCAGCATTTTGGAGCCGTACTGTTCGGTCTCCACCATGCCGACCTCTCTTTTACCCACAAAAATGCGATCGCCCTCCTTGCCGATCGGGATATCCGTATCGATTTTGACGATAATGGAGCTGTAGCTCAATGGAACTTCGGTCGCCACCGTGACCACATCGATACCGCGCCGGTTGGTCTGTACGATATGGGGTGCCGGTTTGCAATCCGGATTGGTGGTTCCGGCACCGATGGCCGTAATCAGCGGTTTGCGAATATTGGCCTTGGGTTCGGGGCCAACGATATTTTTGACATCACCATAAGTGTGCAGGCGCGTGAGCCGAACCAGTTTTCCCGCTTCATTGCGATATCGATGGCAGGCACCGATGAACCCGGGCTGGATCCAGCATTTGATCGGACAGGCATCACATTCAATCGCCTCTGCCGGCATGCTATCAGCAGCAATCACGGCATTACTTTCGCAGACGCGCATGCACACGCTGCAGTGGGTACACCCGTCATCGTTGATCACCGCCTTTTTCCTGACCAGTTTAACCGCATCCACCGGACAGTCGCGCACGCAATACCCGCATCCAATACATTTTTCAACGTCGATTTTCATAACAGATTGAGTGTATTAACATAATGATTAATGAATCCATTACTAATGGGTGTCCGTGGTCTGTTGCCCATTGTCCGTCGGGATTAAAGCTGACCGCAACGGACGACTGACAACGGACAACGAACGGTCGTCAGACCACCCGAGGCTTTCTCACCGCCGGTGGTGTATTTCGGCTTTTGGCCACCACAATCTCGCCATCAACTAGCACCATGGCAACTGCAGGGACATCTCCGGCTTCAATGGCGGCCAATGCGTCCACTCCAATCGAACCCATGGGGGTATCCATGACCACCAGATCCGCCTCTTTTCCTTCTGCAATCACACCCCGGGGCAGCTTATGAACGCGCGCTGTATTGCCAGTGGCCATGCAAATGGCCTCTTCGGGTTTGATGGCCGTCAAACTGGCCAGGTGGCAGATGACTCTTAGCACACCCAGCGGCACCACCCCTGTACCCGAGGGCGCATCGTTTCCGATAATGATGCGACCCAGCGCATTTTGCTCAACACATAAATTGGCGGCTTCCACCGCCACTTTGGGATTGCCGCAATGCACGATTTCCAGAGCCAGATCAGTCTCGGCAACCAGGCGCTGCACTTCATCCATGGCAACTGCGGTCGGCCCGCCGTTGATATGAGACACAATATCGGGATTGGCCTGAATGACCATTTCTGCCGTTACCGTGCTGCTGCCCGGAATGGACGTCCCGCCGGCATGCATCATCACCGTCATGCCGTATTCTTTCGCCCATTGCACCATCGGAGCGGCATCTTCTGGATTCTTGATCGTCCCCAGTCCAATTTCACCAACAGTCCGCACGCCTTCCCTGGCCAGTTCTTCAAAGTCACTTTTGACGAGGCCTTTTTCCAGTATCACCGAACCGCCGACAACTTTGCCGCCGCCCGGTCTAAAATTGGCAAAGGATTTAGCGGCTAAAATCGCCAGCGCCTTGGTGCCGACCGGATCCTTGGGGCGCCCCGGCAGATGCACTTCTCCGGCGGATATGAAGGTTGTCACCCCACCATGGACCTCACTTTCCAAAAATCCGGTCTGTTTTTGCCTGGGGGTATAGTCGCCTAAAACCGTGTGGCAATGCGAATCAAACAGACCGGGCGTGACAGTTGCGCCATCACAATCTATGATCGTTTCGGCATCAGCGGCATCGAGCTCGCCTTCCACGCCAAATTGCTTGATCTTGCCGTCTTCGATTAGAACGGCATCACCGGCTAAAATCGGATTGGCAATATCGCCGCTGACAATTGCTCCAATATTTTTTAGAAAGACTTTAGACATTTTGCACCTCCCTGGGACCAAAATGGCCGGCTTTAATACTGGTTTCCAAAACGCGTTCTAAATCGGCAGGTAACTGATAAATCCGCTCGCCAAGGGCATTTGCTAGGGCATTGACAATCGCCGGTGCGGTCGGAATCAACGCCGGCTCGCCCACTCCCTTGGCGCCGAAGGGACCGGTCGGCTCCGGTGATTCCACAATGATGGGAATAATTTCCGGCATATCCGCACAGGTGGGAATCAGATAATCTTTGAAAGAAAGGGTTTGCCCGGGAACAAAGGCTTCCATCAGGGCGAAGCCCACCCCCATGGCCGCACCGCCGCAGATCTGCCCTTTGACGTTTTCCGGATGAATGGCCTTGCCGACATCATGGGCCGCCACGATTTTTTCCACCTGGACTTCACCGGTTAAGGTATCCACTTGAACGAGCGCCAGCTGGCAGGCAAAAGCATAGGTTGCATAGGGCACGCCCTGACCGGTATCCGGGTCCAGCGGTACGGTCTCCGGATCAAAAAATCCATTCCAGGTCAACGGCAGGTCCTTTTTATGAACTCGCTGCGCCAGCCAAGCAAAATCCACCATGTTGTCGGGATCATTTGCATCGCAAATGTATCCGGAATCCAATCGCAGAGCGGTTTTGGGGACTTTAAGTTTGTTGACCGCTTCGGTCAATAAAACGTCGACAAGCTGATCAGCGGCGTCTTTCACTGCATTGCCGGAAATATAGGTCTGGCGGCTGGCAGAGGTCGCACCGGCATTGGTGGTGCATTTGGTGTCTGCTACGACCATGCGGATATTTTCGGGCGCCAGGCCCAGGGTTTCAGCGGCAATCTGCGCCAGAATCGTGGTGGATCCCTGCCCCAGTTCCGCACAGCCGGTAAACAGCGTGATGCGACCGTTCATGTCCATGGTCACTCTGGCCGTCGACGGATTTTGCACACCGGTGTTGCCGATACCGTACCACATGCAGCCAATGCCCATGCCTCTTCTTATATGTGAACCATTGGATTCATTTAGCCACTGCGATCGGGCCTGCTCATAATGCGGCTGAATGGCATCCAGGCATTCACCGATCCCGACACTGGCCGTCAATTTCTGGCCGGTGGCAGTCACAGAACCCACCTTTAAGGCGTTGATGCGCCGCATTTCCAGCGGATCGATGCCAAGCTCGCGGGCCAGCAGATCCATCTGTGATTCATGGGCAATTGCCATCTGGGGGCTGCCGAAACCCCGCATGGCGCCGGAAAACGGGTTGTTGGTATACACACAGTGGGTTTTAACGTCCACGTTTTCAATCTGATAGGGACCGGTGGCATGCAGGGCCGAGCGGGATGCCACGGGTATACCATAGGATGCATACGCACCGGTATCACAGGTAATGACAGCCTGCATGGCCAATAGTCGCCCGTCGCGGTCCGCTCCGGTTTTTATTTTCATTTCAAGCGGATGCCGTTTGGCGGTGGCCAAATAGGCCTCTTCCCGGCTGTAGACAATGCGTACCGGTCTTTTGAGGTAATAGAGTGCCAACCCGATAAAGCCCTGCACATTCATATCGAGTTTAGATCCAAATCCGCCACCGGTGGCGGCCTGTATGATGCGCACCTGTTTATCCTCGAGCCCCAGCAAGCTGACGACTTCTTTGTGATCGTAATGGGGATTTTGCGTGGAGGCAAAGATCACCAGCGAATCATCATAGTCCACATAACCGGCACCCGCATCCGGCTCCAGATAGCTGTGTTCGATGCGGCCGGTTCGATAGGTCTTTTCAACGACCGCGGCGCATTGTTTAAATGCCGTTTCAACATCGCCTTTTTTAACTTTGCGGGTAAACAGCAGATTGCCTTTTGTATGGATTTTAGGCGCCTCCGGAGCCAGGGCCTCATCAGGGTTAAACACGGCCGGCAGTTCCGCATAAGTCACTTCAATGGCTTTGATGGCCTCATTGGCCGCCGTTTCGGTTTTGGCCGCCACCAGCGCAACCGGTTCTCCGATGCTGCGGACCTTGTCGTCTGCCAGAAGGGGCTGATCTTTATTGATGATGCCGATTCGATTTTCTCCCGGGATATCTTCAGCGGTAAAAACACGCACGACCCCATTGGTCTGAAGCGCTTTTTCAATTTCAATCTTCTTGATCCGCGCGTGCGCTTTTGTGCTTCGCAAAACCTTAAGGACCAGCGGATCGTCAAGTTTCAGATCGGCGCTGAAAATCGGTTCACCGCGCAACCGCTTTTCTAGGCCGATTTTAGGAATACTTTGCCCCACTGTTTTTAATTCAGTTTTCATATAATGGCACTAAATTTTTAATTTAACTGGAACCTACCTCAAAAAGTGTAGATCACGCTCCGCGCATGAATGCGGGATTTCACATCTTATTGTTGCAGATTAAGGTGTTCAACAAAGCGTGGCGTCGATTCGGTTTGAAAGCGGAGCGTACACGGAGTACGTGAGCAAATTAAACCGGATCGCAACACAGCCATTGAGCGTTAGATGCATTTTTGAGTTAGGTTCTAATTAATGGGTGCATTATGCGCATGAACAGCCCCTGAATGGCCGGCTCTTTATACACCGCCGAAGGCCTCCGGCCGGTGATGCTCAGCATTTTGTCCGCCAGCAGCCTGCCGGCTTCCCATATGATATTTTCAGCGGGCACTTTGCCGGTCATGTATTCTTCTACTTCACGGAATCGATGCGGGGTCGGGGTACAGGATCCCAATGCAAACCGCATATACGCAATTGAACCACCGTCATCCTGATAGGCCATGGCGGCCATGCTCATGCGTGCGATGGCCAACTCCTGTCGCCGACCGATCTTCTGAAAATCGGCAAAAGTCACCTTTTGGGGCCTGGGTTGCAAAACAAAATGGCTGATGATTTCATTGGGTAGCAAGCTGCAGTGATAGGGCCCGCTGGCCATTTCTTCAATCGTGACATGACGCTGCCCCTCTGAGGTTAACACCACCGCTCTGGCATCATGAATCAGCAACGGCGGTATGGTATCGCCGCACGGAGAGCA
Organism: Desulfobacterales bacterium; assembly: GCA_050123865.1. Lineage (GTDB taxonomy): Bacteria > Desulfobacterota > Desulfobacteria > Desulfobacterales > JAHEIW01 > JAHEIW01. The sequence continues at coordinate 7,540 of JASFGH010000139.1, forward strand.
GTGCGCGACGTTGCCGCCGATGGTGGCCACATTCCGTATTTGCCGGCTGGCAAATTTTTCTCCAGCCTTTCTCAGGGCAGGCGTCATGTCGGCGATGGTATCGGATTCAACAAGTTCGCTTATAGTCACCGCCGCGCCGATAGACAGTTGACCATCCCGTATCTCAATTTTTTTCAAATCATCCAGTCGGCTGACATCCAGAAGATAGCGGGTTTTGAGAGCACCGGATCGCATATCGACCATGATGTCCGTGCCGCCGGCCAGAATCTTGGTTTTGGCTCCGTTGGCGTTTAGAAAATCAAGGGCATCTTCTAAATTAGTGGCCTTTATGTAGTCAACGTCAAACATTGTTGTCTTTCACACTACGGTTTTTGTAGCCAACCCGATTTTGGATGATCCATACGGCCAGAGCAGCGTTAATCCTTTTTGGAAGCGGCCTGTTTTTCGGCCGCAGCTTCGACGGCTTCCATAATGCTGTGATAGCCGGTACAGCGGCAGAGGTTGCCCGAAATCGCTTTGACAATCTCGCTGCGGTTGGGGCGCGGTTGCTCCGCCAGCAATGCACTGGTGCTCATCAACAGCCCTGGTGTACAAAATCCGCACTGAACAGCATGCTTTTCGGCAAAGGCTTCTTGAATCGGGTGCAGGTCTCCAGTTTGGGCCAGGCCCTCGACCGTCAAAACCTCGCGTCCGTCCAGCTGAGCCGCAAACATCAGGCAGGCGTTGACGGCGCGTCCATCAACCACGATGGTACAGGCCCCGCATTCACCAATGCCGCAGCCCTCCTTGGTGCCCTTTAGCGCTAACCGGTCTCTGATGAGTTCAAGTGCAGTTATGCCGGCCGGGATATCCAGTTTTTTACTTTCACCATTAATCGTAAAATTAATAGAAATCATTTCATATTTTATGGCATTTCATATTTCAGACATGACAAATATACGTGATTAAATTGAACTAAAGTTGGAAGTGACCAGAGTTATGGTGTCGCTGCGCTCCATCTGTATTATAAAAATGATGAAATTCCTAAACTTTAGGC
>JASFGH010000140.1:0-8550 GCA_050123865.1 Desulfobacterales bacterium
AATGCGGCCAGCTTGACAATCGATTCAAAAGCAATGGCCGCCACCAGGCCCTCATGCCGCTCGGTTGCGTCCAGGTGACGGGTGCCGAAAAGGATGGCAAATACGGCCAGCAGCAGGGCGATGTAAAATGCCGGGTCGTACATGATCGGAACGTCGGAAAAACTGAATGAAACCGATACTTCGGGATATTGCGTGATCAGCAAAAAACCGGTTGAGATGGCTTTAAGCTGCAGCGCAATATAAGGGATGACACCAATGACCGCAATGTTGGTGACAAGCCCGCCCAGGGTGGCGCTTTTGCCGTAACGGGAGGCAATAAAATCGGCAATGGAGGTAATGCGGTGAACCTTGCTGATACGGATAATTTTTTGCCAGACGGACCAGCCCAGTAGCGCCATCAGGGTCGGTCCGATATAAATGGTTAAAAAGCCCAATCCGCTGCCGACTGCCAGACCGACGCTACCGTAGAAGGTCCAGGCCGTGCAATAGACGGCCAAAGAAAGTGCATAAATATAGGAATTGCTGATGATACTGTGCCCGGTATCGGCGCGTTTATCACCGTAATGGGCGATGGCGAAAAGCAACCCCATGTAGGCAAATGAAACAAAAAGTATGACCCCGGTTTCTAACATCGATCATGGCCCGGTTTTATCAATGGATTTTGATGTGGGTTGTCCGCGGGTTTTGGTCGCCATGGTTGCCAGCAGAATTAAAAAAACCCAGGCGGTAAAGATATAGAATATGAGCAAGGGCATACCGAAGATACTGGTTTTGAGGTTGAACAATGACAGAAGAGGGTAATTGAAAAGAACGATACCCAACAGAAATAAACCGACCAAGCGTTTATTTTTTCTGGCTTTGGGAGTCACCGGTCACCTTCTGTTTGCCCGCATAGCAGGTAAAGGACAAATTATTGAATGGCATGCCACTATAAATTAATTGGATGGCAGTGTCAAATAGCACATGAGATTATGGGTATGCTGCTGGCGGTATGTGTTATTCGAATTGGCACATGGCGTCAGGTATGCTACGGTAGGATCGATCGTTGCTGATTTTAAGAGCGGCGATGTCATGCTTTACGATGCGCCGAACATCCGGCTGCATTTAACAGGAGACATTATGTCAGAACCGATATTTACATTTTTATCGAAGCTGGCCCCGTTTTCAAAGCTGCCGGAAGCTGAATGCAGGCGAATTGTTGAATCGTTGACCATTGAAGACTACCCCAGCGGACACGATTTGTCCGTGCAGGGACGAACAAAACTGGAGTACGTCTATATTGTAAAAGACGGCATCTTGGAACTTTTCTATGAATCCGACGGCGAAAAGGAAATGACCGGCATCGTCAAAAAAGGCGAAATTTTCGGTGGCATTTCGATTCTCATGAATGCCGGCATTTCAGTACGTTCGGTCAAAGTCGTTGAAGACGCCACCTTATATGTGGTGCCGGAAAAGATCTTTCTGGATGTTTCGACCCAGCATACAGATTTTTACGAATTTTTTGCCGAGAAGTTCCGCAAGCGGATGATGAACGAATCCTACGCGTCAGTAGTCGCCGCCGGTCAGGTGCTTCATTTCTTACACGAGCTGGCGCCGTTTTCGTTTCTTCCTCAGGCGGATCTGATAAAAATGGCTGCGGCGGTCTCTATTATCAACTATCCCAAAGATACCGTTTTGTTTGCCCAGGGTCGCTCCAAAATCGAATATCTGTATATTATCCAAAAAGGGGCGGGCGAGCGCTATTTTGAAGAAAAAGATCAAAAAACCCTGCGCGGCTTGCTGGGCGAGGGGGATATGTACGGTGGTATCTCCATGCTGGTCAACGATGGTATTGCCATCCGCACGCTGAGGGTCAGTGAGGACTCCTATTTCTACATCTTGCCCAAGGAGCTGTTCCTGGAAGCGTGCCAGAAGCACGGCGCTTTTTCAGACTTTTTCACCGATACCTTCGGCAAAAGGATGCTTGATCGCTCCTATGCCGAAATCGTCGCCCACAATCGCAGGTCACGCGAGCAGGCCACGGATTTTTTTAATCGGCCGGTTGAAAGCATCTACAACAAGGACCTGGTTTTTTGCGATCAGAACATGCCGATCCAGGCAGCCGCAGCGGTGATGAGCGAGCACAACACGAGCTCCATTTTTGTGCGTGAGCCCAAAGGTCAATTTGTCGGAGTGGTGACCGACAATGATCTCAGAAAAAAGGTGACCGCCACCGGATATGATATCCTCCAGCCGGTTTCCGATATCATGTCTTCACCGTTGAGCATGATTTCCGAAAGAGCGCTCCTTTTCGAGGCCTTGATGGAAATGATGCAAAAAAATATCAAGCACCTGGCGGTCACTAACAGCGAGGATAAAGTCGTCGGCGTTATCACCAATCGCGATTTACTCAGAGCCCAGGGGCAGTCGCCTGTGTTTATCATCCGCGAGATTTTTCAGGCCAGGTTTATCAACCAGATCGTTCAGGTCCGGCAGCAGGTTCCGCGGTTGATTGAAACACTGATCACGACCGGCACCAAGGCCCATAATGTGACCGGTCTTTTGACGACGATTTCAGATGCGATCCTGGAAAAGATCATAGGATTCGCGCTGGACGAATTCGGCCCACCCCCGGTCAAATTTGTTTTTATGATCCTGGGCAGCGAGGGCCGCAAAGAGCAAACCTTAAAGACCGATCAGGACAACGCCATTATATTTGAAGATGTGCCCTCCTATTCCCTTAAGAAGGTGACCCAATATTTTCTAAAATTCAGCGAGCGGGTCTGTAACTGGCTGGATGAGGCCGGTTATGCCCTTTGCAAGGGCGGGATTATGGCCAAGAATGCCAACTGGTGCCAGCCATTGTCCACCTGGAAAAGCTATTTCAGACGCTGGATTCATACGGCCGAGCCGGAAGCCTTGCTGCAGGCCAGTATTTTCTTTGATTTTAGATCCGGATACGGAGAAGAGGAGCTGATTACCGATCTGCGCCACTACCTGTTCAAAGAACTGGGTGGCTGGCCGGGATTTTTTCGCCACATGGCTGAAAATGCGATGTATTTCACCCCACCGATCGGGTTTTTCCGTAACTTTGTGGTGGAGTCCAAAGGTGAGCACCGGGATGCCTTTGACATCAAGGCCGCCATGCAGCCGATTGTCGACTATGCCAGAATCTATGCACTCAATCATCGAATTGAAGAAACCAATACGCATGAGCGCCTGAATCAACTGCTGGCCCTTAAAAAGATCAGCCCCGAGGAGCATAATGAACTGGAGACAGCCTATAGCTACATGATGCAGCAACGATTGGCGCGCCAGGTCAAAGCGATGGTCGAAGAAAACGTAGCGACCAACAATTACATCAACCCCAAAAAACTCTCACGCATCGAACAGACCATGCTCAAGGAAATTTTTAAACGCGTTGAAAAATTCCAGAGCAAACTCAGTTTTGATTTTACCGGGTTGACCTAAGATCGATTGCCAAGCAACAGTTGCTGTTGACCGTCTGATACCCCCTTTGTTTGGCAGTGCCGTTTTATCTACCCTTTATCCACACGGCAACCAGTACCCCCAGCAGCAAAACAAGGACCACCACCAGATACCCGTCTTTAAAGGGGTGCTGGGTTTCAGGTTCTAAAAGTTTATCTGCCAGACGAAATGTAACGGCAGTGTTTTTAATGTTTAGTTTGAGATTGACCGCCTGCGGTTTCACATCATACGGGACAGATAAGATCTGCGTATAGGTTCCGTCCAGGTGATCATGCAGGGATTCAATCCACTTTCCTGTTGACGCCTTCAATCGCATGGAGCCGGCATGGCCGGGGCCCAAATAGTTACCCATAGCATCTTTGGGCGTGACGCGAATTTCATATGCCCGATTATCTCGCTCAGCATCCGGCCGGCGGACGGCCGCAACCGTACTATACACTGGATCGACTTTGATGGATACATATTTTTCGATGACTTTTTCGCGCTTGAAGGGAATGCCGGCCTCAGTAGTCCCAGCAGCCTGAACATAGAACACATAGGTTCCCTGCTGGCGGGTATCGCTGAAACGAGCCGTATAGACCCCATCGTTGGCTTTGGCATCGCCGTGGGACTGATCATCAACCATTTGCACAAATTCGGGATGGGTGCGTTGGGGCAACGAAATTTGATTGTTTTTCGTCAGGTAGATCGCTTTACGATGGAGCGCAGACAGATTTTCCTGACCCTGCTTTTGTGGCACCTGCTTCAGCGCACTGAGGGGGATCGGATGTTTGGCGAACCAGTTGCCAAGGCCCTCCTGTGGGCGGGTGATCTGGATGCCAATGTCCTGCAGTCCCCTGATGGGTTGATTGCCTTCGCTTAGTGACACACTCAAAAAAATGGCATCGCCTGTTTGATAAGATTTGCGGTCAAATTTTATATTCATCTTCAAATCCGACCGGGTAATGACACTGTACTGGTATTTTTCCGGTTTGCCTTCAGTTGGACCGGCCTGTGAGATCTTGATCTGCCAGGGGGCGGGTCCGACCTTGCCGGCTTGCTTTAGAAATTGGCTTTCGAAGGCAATGATCTGGAACGTATCGCCGCCCAAGTGCTGAACGCCCGCAGGCGGGTTTGTAAGCAACACTTTCTGCCTGTCGGATGCCTTTACAGCCAGCGACAGTCTGTTACGCTGAAAAGTCGCCCAGCTTAAATAGACGACCACCTTTTTGTCGGACTTGCTGATATGAAAATCATGAATGTGGGTTTCAGCGCCACGAATGACGGTTAGCGGATCTGCTGCGGATTCCAGTTGCAAGGTGTTCACCAATATGGCCTTATACCTTTCCTGCAGGGCATTGCCGGGGTCCCAGGCCCCAGGATTAAAATTGGGATCAGCGGTCACATCGTAAAATCCGCCCCCAGTCCCGGTTCCAATCTCATTGAGCAAATCATGTGGAACTTCGGCCGGTTGGCCAAATCCGATAGCATGAACATGAATTGCGTCCGCATTAAGGTCCTGAATGCGCTGGGCAACCTGCGCTGCTTCCGCATCCGTTATTGAGGGGCAGTTTTGAAAACCGTCACTTAAAAGGATCAGTGCCTTGCGATTGGCATTACCGACAAGATCCGCTGCGGTGTCGATGCCGGCCAGCAACGGGGTGCTGCCGCCGGGCGTCAGACTTGGAATGGTGGTTTCAATGGCGGTAGCGATGGTGCTTTCCTGCACGAGGGCAAGATCCGAAACAACCTGACCCTCACAGGCCTGCTGCGGCTGGTGCGGGAAAGCGGCGATTGCGAAATTTGCGCTGCATGGATTGAAATAATTCAGCATCCACAGAAATGGGATCGCGGCCTGTTTGGCCAGGGTAATCCGCCTGGCCGGCTCGGCAACGTTGAAAGATCCATCATGCCCCCAGTTCATGCTGCCGGATCGATCGAACAGCAGGACGACCGACGCATCCGGCGGCTGTGTTGACGGCGCTGGAATAATCGGAATGTTATCAACTGTCATTTCGAAGGTCGCATCTTCAGGCGGGACCTGTTGATATACGGCCGTGTACAGGGCCTTGAAAATCGTCTGTGGGGCGTGAACCGTGTTCTGGTGAACAGCAATATCATTGTTGCCGGTAATCTCCTCAATCTCGAAGTTGACTGCATTGGCCGCCATGTTTTTGGCCAGAACTCTGCCCTGGCAATCATCTGAGGGCGTGCTGCCGCCCACAAAATCCCTGTTATCGCTGGCATATAGGGTGACATACAGAACGCCGTCCTGGGGCGGTGATCCTGGTGGCCGGCTGCCCGGGGCCTCGCTCGGATAATCGATGGTGGGGTCAAAATTGTCGGCATGGGTGTCCTGAATGGGGTGGCCATTGAGTTCTTCGACGAAGCCTTCAGCATCCGCACCCAAAGACGAACATGTCAACCCACCATAGCCGTTGTTGAGCTGTCTGGCCGCCAGACTGGCATTCGGCAGCAAGGGCCATACATTCAGCCCATGATTCGGTGGCGCAATGGCGATGAAGGCCAAAACCGGGACATCGAGGTTGTTATCATAAAGGTTTTTTATATACATGCGGGCACTGAGGGTGCCCTTGCTGTAGGCGATGATCACCACTTTTAAATCCGGATTGTTCGGATCCTGCAGCTGATGGCGGGCTAAAATGAGGTCAATCGCTTCACCAATCTCTGCGGCATCGAGCGCAATCGAATGCCCCTGCTCCTCAAAGTAAATATAGTAGGGTTCGATGCCCAGACAGGCGTTTTGCGGTAACTGCAGTGTCTGTTTAAAAGAGGGCAGGTTGTCCAGCGAGTACCACCAGTTTTTCTGATAATTTGGATTGTTCGGATCCGGGTTGGGATCATGGCCATGGACGAATAAAACCGGGATCTTCCGCACGGGTGGCGGGGAATTTTCAGTCAATTCGCTGCCGTCGTTCAGAAAAACCGTGGCAGCCGCTGCGGGCCGGGGTTGAATCAGCAAGGTGCTGGCCAAAAGCAACAGCAATCCATATCCGATGCAGACCCAAAACACTCGGTGATACATTTGCTTTTTCACAATTATTTGACTCCACCTGTTAAGTTGACATGATAGTTTCAAGGAAGGCCTAACGTAAATGCAGCATTTTATACAAAGGTAATCGAGATTCAAATATCGAAGGTCAACGGGATTGTCAATCTGGATGATACGACCTGGTGGAATTAATCGGCAAGCAAGCTGCGTCCTGAACGGCAAGTTTCCAATAGAATCCCGGTGCTCCCTGCACAAAAGATCGTTATGCCGATTGAGGCGGTAATTACGAGGCGCCTTATTTTCATTTTGCCTCTTGGCGAAAAAGAGCTCGCGGTTGAATCCATTTCAACATCTGCAAAACACGGTTGCCGTCGGTCTGAAATACATATACAATTGTGGTGGGATTAAACTGCGGACGCGGCCCGCGAACGATGCTGCCGATTTTAGCAGAGATAAGGCAAAAAGTCAGCGGGCACGTGGCCGCGCTGCCGGTTACCTACCGCACCGACGATCACAGCACGAGTTTCTTCGACCTGCGCCTGTCGGACGGCAAAAATGCTTTTCCCGTGGCACTGGATCCGTTTGTGCTGACGCGTTATGAGATGGCTGATTTCAGCGTGCAGGCCCGTGAAATGGGGATCAACTATATTGGTATCTGCTGCGGGGCCGGACCGCATCATGTCAGGGCGATGGCTGAGGCCCTTGGTCGCAGGGTGCCTGCCAGTGAATATTCGCCGAACATGGACTTGCATCCAATTCTGGGTGATCAAAACGCACAAAAAAAACAGTACCGCGAATGTATGCTCGGTCCGCTGTCTGATGGTCCCAATGCTGACAAATAAAACATTTTTCATATCAACAAGCTGATATCGACCCGCATCCCAAGCCATTGTCTTTAATATGAAGCCGCCACATGAAACAGTGGCGGTCTAGCCTGTTTATTTTTATCATATGAGCACAATTTGTCTTGATTCTATGTCGGATATTGATTATATTATGATCAAATGAGCAAAATAGGAGAATGAACGTCGATGCCGCGACCCAAAAAAACCCGATTCGTTTCCGGTTATCCGGCGATTGCCGCGTTTGTCCCGCGGGGCATGGCCGTCACCGGAGAGGTGCTGTTGACCCTGGAAGAGCTGGAGGCCATCCGGTTGAGCGATTTTGAACACTTGGATCAGGAAAAGGCCGCCGATATGATGGGGGTATCCAGACATACGTTCGGTCGCATTCTGGCCGACGCCCGCAGCATCGTGGCTGAAGCCTTGGTTACCGGCAAAGCCATGCGCATCCGGGGCGGGACATATGAATTCCGCGGCATGGGCCGGCGACGCCGCAGGAGAGGCGGTCGGCGGCACAGCAGTTAGTGGTGAATGAGCGTTTACGGTGTCCGATGCAGCGCATCGAATTTTAATGCTGAATAATCATAACCTTTTCAGAGAGGAGGTGAATATAATGCCTCAAGGAGATGGAGCCGGCCCGCAGGGCCAGGGTGCCCGGAGCGGAAAAGGCCGTGGCAGATGTCACCCGCAAGACCCATCGGCCGGATCGCAAAATCCGAGCGACAGGGGATCCGGCCGCCGAGGCGGACAGGGTCGCGGAAAGGGCGGCCGTCAAGGTAGCGGCAAAGGCCGGGGAAAGCGATCTTAACCAATTAACTGTTTAAACGATAAACGATGATACTCAAAGGAGGTGATTCAAATGCCCGGAATTGATCGAAGCGGTCCCATGGGCGCCGGTCCGATGACCGGCGGCAGAAGGGGCTTTTGCAATCCTGCAACCGCTCCAGGCGTCAGAGCCTTCATGGGCGGTTCCAGTTATGGCCTGGGATTTCGCGGCGGGTTTGGCCGCGGCAGAGTTTGGCGCCATGGCGTTGGCCGGGGATACAGATGGCATCCGGCGGCTGTCGGTGCTGTGGATACGGTTGATAACGCGGCAGAAATTGCGGCGTTGCGCGATGAGGCTAATTACCTGAAAGACTCCCTGGATGCCATCAACCGGCGCATTGATGAACTGGAACAAAATCCGGTTGATGAATCTTAAATCGATCACATCTTCCGGAGTAAGCTCCCAGGCGGTTTCGATATCCC
>JASFGH010000141.1:0-8536 GCA_050123865.1 Desulfobacterales bacterium
TATCCGGTTGCGCATGCTCCGCGGAAGCCCGTCGATCTCCGGTGCAACACAGGTCTTTGACAGTTCCCCGGTCTGGACGTTGCATCATATGGGGGAGACATCGACCTTTAAAATCTACGATCAACTGAACGCCGAAAAGCGCTTCCTGGTGGTCGATCCCGATATCCAGACAGCAAAGCTGTATTTTCCAAATCCGGATGGTCATTTTATAAATCCTTTTTACGGGCCGACTCTGGAACTGCTGTTGATCCAATACCTGGCGCAGGAACGGGGTCTGATCGTGCATGCGTGCGGAATCGTTGACGAAGATTGCGCGATGTTGTTTGTGGGTGAATCCGGAGCCGGGAAAAGCACGTTATCAAAACTATGGCATCAGCCTAACGGCACGTCGATTTTAAGTGATGATCGTATCATTTTGCGAAAAAGCAACGGTGAATTCTGGATGCACGGCACCCCCTGGCACGGAGAGGCCCGATTCGTATCGCCCCGCAACGCTAAATTAGACCATATCTTTTTTTTGAAGCACGATCAAACCAATGCCGTCCGAACATTAAACCGGGCCGATACAGTCGTGGAGTTCTTAAAGGCGTCGTTTCCGCCGTTTTGGGACAGCCAGGGCGTAGAGTTTGCCATGGCGTTTCTGAGTGATCTGACCGAGAAAGTATCATGCCAGGAGCTGTCGTTCAAACCGGACAGGAGTGTGATTCAATTCATTAGAGCGCAAATTGCAGGGGGCCAATCATAAGGTTAAAGGTATAAGGTAAGGGGTATAAGGTATAGGGCGTAAGGCGCAAGGCACAGGGCCTAAGGCGCAAGGCGCAAGGCGTAAGGCATAAGGCGTAAGGAGGAAATAAGGCTAATGGCTCAAGGCATAGGGCGCTACGCACAGGGTTCAGGAGAGACTTATCGGTCTCGGCCAAACAAAACTATGTAGGGAGGAAATAATATGGGGAAATTCCAGGATTTGAAAGTATGGCAAAGAGCAAAAGATCTGGCTGTCTATCTTTATAGATTAACTGGAAAAGGAGCATTCGCAAAAGATTACAGCCTTAGGGACCAGATTCGGAGAGCAGGGGTTTCAATTCCAAGTAATATTGCCGAAGGAGATGAACTTAGCACAGATAAACAATCCATCAGACACTTTTACATTGCAAAAGGATCTTCTGCAGAGGTTTTAACGCAGGCTATAATTGCCTTTGAAATTAGTTACATAAACAAGAAAGAGTTTGTATACATTGAAGGCGAATGCAAAGCCATATCCGGCATGTTATCACGCTTAATTAGTGCTCGATCTAAATTCTAAGCCTTATGCCCTGAGCCTTATGCCCTGAGCCACTAAATTAATAATTGACGGTCGGTAATGAAGATTGAATGAAGTTAGATTTGAGAGATTAAATCATATTGATGAGTTTCATCGAATATCAAATACTGCTGGCAGCCGGCCACATCGATCCGGATGAGGGTCAACAGGCGAAGCTTGCCAAATTGATGGTCGGGGACTTTGACCAGGACCGTTTGATCCGGCTGGCCCGAAAAGAAGGCATGTCGGGGTTATTGTACAAAAGCCTTAAGAAGGCCGGCATTTTAGGGTTTCTGGGCTATCGGCAGGTGCAGCAGCTGCAATCTTTTTATTACCGTACTGTCCAGCACAACCTTCGAATCGTCAACGATCTGAAGCAAATACTGCAGCATTCGAATGAAAAAGGGATTCAGGTGGTATTGCTGCAGGGCATCGCGCTGCTGGAAAGGATCTACAAAGATATCGGACTGCGGCCGCTGACAGACATCGATCTGTGGGTACTGCCTGAAAAGCGCTCTGTTTTTGGCACACTTATGACACAATTGGGCTATCAACCAGATCCAGTCTATCCGAATACCTTCAGAAAAAATCAGACCATCGTCGATATCAATTCCCATATTCTGTGGGCCGATCGAATCAAAAGCCGTAAACGTCTTCTCTCCAGAAAACAGCACGTTATACATGATGAAATTGAGATTCTGCGCTATGAAGGACAATCGGCCGGCTGTCTGAATGTGATTGATGAGGTTCTCTATTTGAGCCTACATGCTTTCAAGCACTGTGTCAGCCGTTTGATCTGGCTGGTGGACATCAAACAATCGATTATGGGATGGCCAAGCGCGCGCTGGAAAGCGCTTTTCAATCGGGCTGAGGAACTGGGGCAGTTGAATATCGTTTACGACATGCTTTATTTGTTGACGAATCTGTATGACCTGCAACTGCCGGTTGATATTGAAGCGATGGCTGCGGGTCACGACATCGCATGGCTGCAAAGACGGACTTTAGAAAAGCGATTGGAGGGGAGCCCCATTCCGGCGTGGTCCCCTTTGCTGCTGTTTACGGCCGGGAAAGGCTTGAAAACCCGGGCATTTTTTGTTTTTGAAACTCTGTTTCCACGGCCTGCTGTTCTCAGGCAGGTATTTGCAGGTGCCTCACATCTTAAAGTCTGGCAGCTTTATCTAAAAAGAGCGCTGCAATTGGTCAGCCAGGCTAAATTATGACAAACGCTCTATATCACCGAAAAACAGAGGGATGCTGTGAGCGCATCAGTTTTGAACGGCAAGTTCGACGCGACGATTTAAGGCCCGGCCGGCCTCTGTTTCGTTGGACGCCTTTTCTATTTTAAACCCGAATCCTTCCGGAATTAGCCTTTCGCTTTTAATTCCCTTGCTGACAAAATAATTTTTTACGCTGCGGGCACGATTGTCAGATAGATTTTGGTTGTATTTTTCGCTGCCGATATTGTCGGTATGGCCGTGAATTTCAATATTAAGGTTTGGGTTTTGTTCCAACCTGGCGGCTACCGCATCGAGAAACGGAAAAAATTGCGGCTTCAAATCGAACCGGTTAAATTCAAATAGAATATTTTTTGTTTCAAAGGGGAAAAGTTTTTGAGCATCGATTTTTTCAGTGGATTTACGGGAGGTTTCTTTTGCGTCAGGTCCAGCTGCAAGCATCGATTTTTTAGCACAACCATCTTGTCCAACGGCAACTCCCAGCGGTGTATGCATGCATATATCAGCATAATCGGGTATTCCGTCGCCATCGCTGTCTATCTCCGCATGAGCGGAGCCGCTGAATTCTCTCAAGACCAGTTTGGGCGCATTAAATTGGATGCTTTTCAAATTGGATATTGCTACGCTTAACTCATAAGCGGCACCCGGCATCAGCCGAAATTGATTCTGTTTTAGTTTTCCTTCCAAAAGATCGCCATTTTCAAGACAAATTTTTATGTTTGATGGGTAATCTTCCTTGAATTCTATTCGGTTGATTTCAGTGGCTTGAATGAACTTTGTCATATAATTCATCGTCATCTCAAGTCCGCTATTTAAAAACGTGCCGCAGAATCGATCGCCGTTTTGCATGGTAAAAATAGTGGTTGTTATCTGCCGGCTCGATCCCCTGAATTCGCGCTGCATTCGGTTTATTTGCTCTTTTTTGATTATCTTTTGATTCCCGTTTTCCTGCCTAAATCGAATATGGTCCTCTAATAAGGAACCGCTAAAGCGATCATTATTGATGGTTTCCACAACCCAGCGCCCAATGGAGCCATGCTTATATTCAAGGCTTTTTATAAAACTGTAATTGATGCGCACTTTTCCATAGGGGGTCCGGATGGTGAAAGCGGGAGTTTGGATGGATCCGTAAAGTCGATCGTCGTCTTTAACATAGACGATATCGGCCTGGGCCAGAGACGGAACGATCAAGAAAAATACGGTCAGGATAACAAAGTTTTTTAGGATTTTATTCATGGGGCTAAATCTCCTCAGTTGACTGCATTTTGAGAGCTAAATTTGATAATTAAAATAGCATCTGAATATATATCGGACGATTGGCTGAAAAACTTAACCTCCTGAATCTTGCATAAAAATTAATGAGCATTGCAATGTGCGGGACAACGCAGCCATTGGGGCCTTTTGAGCCCTTAATCATCTTTCAATTAGATGCGAAATCCCGCTTCTCCGAGCGGGGAGATGGGGTTTTGAAACCACTTCTAGATTAGGAGAGCGAGGGTGAAGATAGCCAGATTGCCCAGGCTATGAATCATAATCGGAACCCAAAGATTTTTCTCGATTTCATATGAAACCGCAAACAGGATCCCACCGATGAGCTGGGTGACAGGAAGGGTCGTTCCGGAAGAGTGGGGTAGGATAAATAGTATGGTGCTCAGGATAACAGCAGTGGGGATTCCCCATCTTCGGAAAAAGCTATAAAGGATGCCCCGGAAAAAAATTTCTTCTGCAATGGGGGCGATCAGCGCTCCGACCAGCAAGAACGTTACCAATCTGCTGCTTTCAGATGGGAGCCGCATCTGAAAGAGACCGCTTAGGTTGATGCCGACTAGATGAATGATCAGCAAAACGATTCCGGCCGCTACTCCAAATGCGACCGCCCAGACCAGTCCTTTCTTTATTCCATAATAAATTTTGGATGATGCCAGTCCGATGGTTGATAAATGTTGTTGCCATACCTTAACAATGATCAGCAGCAAAATGATTTCAGCAAGGCGTGCCAGTCCAAGACCGGTAAGGTGCGCGAGATGGTTGTGGGTGATGAGCAAGCGGGTCGTGATCTCAACGATGACGATGACGGCGATGGATATAATTACGGTACTTAATTTGATTTTGTTTGCCTCCAACCGATTGAACGCAACGCTTTATAGGCATACCACTGGATGTACCAGTTATCCGATTTCGTGATTATTTGCATAATTTTGGCAATCGCTTGTCGGTTGCCTCTTTTGCCGATCGCATAAAGCGCCATTGTAACAATATTGGGGTGCGGATCATTTGAAAAATTCAGCAAATATTTGTACGTCGCCGGACTCTTGGAATTACCCAGAGTCCTCACCAGCCAGTAGCGCTCGGCAATGTGTGAGCTTGTTAATAACTCCGGGTAAGTTTTAAACTGACTTATTTCTAAACCCTTTTCATCGATGATCTTTAATGCGGCAACACGAACTTGCCAGTTTTTCGAGCTTAAGGCTTCAGACAGGTTTTGGTTGGATAAATCACGAATCCTGTTTAATTGAAAGGCAAGCAATAAAATAATGCAGAAAACAAAACAGAACATGGAAGCAATTACAGAAGCTGTTCTTGAGCTAATAAAAAGACCCGCTAGCATGCTGATCAATCCGTGAACGCTAACGTAAACCGCCAGCGGAAGCCCAAACAATAGACCAATGAAGGTCAACTGTCTTAACAGGCTGTTGGTGTCGCTTTGATTCTCAAACGCCCTTATCACTTTATCCGGATCGGCAAGGAAGGCTTTCGTTGATATCCGCATCACAGCCTTGTCGCGGTTCCTTAAGTGTAAACCATCTTCGGCGGCAACAATGTTTAGATCAGCATTAACATCGTTTTTAAGCGGGATGTAGTCATAATTGAGCAATATGTTTTCTAAAACTATACCCGTGTTGTTCGAATCAGTTTTGATCGCACCGGTCTTGAGCATCTTCTGAGCCAAAGACTTAAAGGCTTCGGCAGGATACAAGGTATATTTGTAATAAAAGCTGTTTATGCGGGCGCCGATTGGATTGGATAGTAAATAAATGTCACGGAAATCCGTAAACATGCGGTCATCGATTTGCCAGCCCAGCAGTAATGCCAGCACCAATACCGGCAGGATGTGGATCATATCATTTGGGCGCCGGTCTTGCCTTCTCATGTAGGCCATGCTTTGGGAAACGACGACAAAGACGGCTGGCGGGACCAGCAAAACGACTAATGTTAAAAAAAGTTTGAGACCCGTTATGTTCAAGGCAAGCAAACAAACCAACCAGAATAGTAAATAAGTGTAAAAGATATATTTGTTGCAGTAGAAGATGCGGTTCCAAAGCCATGCCAGCCCTATTGTGAGTAGTGAAAGTCCAGCTCCAATGCTAAATGTAAAAAAAAGGCCTCCTGCAAAAGCCGGCCCGATATCTCTTAAGCCGTCCATGACCCGCCCATTGGGTATGGTCAGATAGCCGGCATTTTTGATTGCCAGCAGGCTGTCATGTAACGATGCGTTGGATAGATAAACCTGCACGGTTGCGATAATCTGCGTCAGAATCAGTCCGAGCAGCAATGAAGTAAAGGGGTATAAGATTGACGGTTTATCTCGCATAATAAATCAGAAATCTATAGATAAAAATAAGTTAAATTTTTATGGATGAAGTTGAGCGCTTGTCGAGGTTGCCGCAGCTATAAGGCAGATGTCGTTCCGCTATAGTTGCCTATGCGGGACGGCATCTAACGCAGTAGATGCGGTAAGATCGACAAGCCCTTTAGGGTGACAAATTAAAAATATAACAACCGATAGAATTCCTTAAAATTAAATGTATTACCCTTATTTTTAATTTGAAACGATCAACTCAAAAATTTGCTAACTACTTATTGATATGATATATTTTATCATTATAAAGACTTATTGCATCAAATAAAAGACGAAATGTGATTTTCAGCTAAATTAACCAACAGGATATTGTTTATTGATCATTGCCGTTCATCAACCTCAGTATCTGCCCTGGCTCGGGTATTTTGATAAAATGAGAAGGGCGGATGTTTTTTGTTACCTGAATGATGTCCAGTATAAGAAAAATGAGTGGCAAAACCGGAATCGGATTAAAAACGCCCAGGGCTGGCAGTGGCTAACGGTTCCGGTGCGCTATCGTTTTCCTGAAAAAATCAATGAAGTTTCGATCAATAATGCAATCGATTGGAAGAAAAAACACCTTCAGGCGCTGACCACCAATTACAGACGCGCACCGCATTATAAATCCTACATTGCTATTTTCGAAGACGCGTTTTCCAGAGATTGGGAGTTCATTTCCGAACTCAATATTCATCTCCTGGAGTGTCTGAGGGTAGCACTGAATATGGATACAAAGCCGACAGCCGTTTCATCGGATTTTAAACTGAGAGACCATCCGACGGACCGGCTTATTGATATCTGCAAAGCAATGGGCGCAGACACATATCTGGCAGGCAAGGGCGGAGCCAATTATATGGATTTGGAACGGTTTACAAAAAGTGGGATTAACGTCATCATCCAGGATTTTAAGCATCCGGTCTATGAGCAATTGTTTGGGGATTTTCAATCCCACATGTCGATTGTAGATCTGCTGTTTAATTGTGGCCCTGAGAGTCTGGATGTGATCGTGAGAGCTAATGAGGAGACGGCATAGAGAATAACTGGAGTATTGGAGCATTGGAGTACTGGAGTGCTGGAGTACTGAAATAGCTGAACAAATGCGGTTCAGAGCTTCCTCATACTTATTAATCATCACTCCAACACTCCATTACTTCGGCAACAATCTGGCTAACGGCTTCCGCAGGCGACTGATTTTAAGAAACAATTGAACTTACATTAAGGAAACTATGCAAAAAGCAACGATTCTGGCAATTGGTGCACATCCGGACGATATTGAATTCGGCTGCGGCGGAACCATTGTGAAATACACCCAGAAAGGTCACCGCTTATTTTTGCATATCATGACCAAGGGTGGTTCAGGCGCTGATACTTCCACGCGAACCCGGGAGCAGGAAGCATCCAAAGTGATTCTGGGAGCCGAGGAGATCTTCTGGGGCGGCTATGAGGATACTCACCTTCTGGTGGATGTCGCGCTTATCGGGAAAATCGAAGACGTTATAAAAAGAGTCAAACCGGATTTCATTTTTTGTAACTACCCGGAAGATACGCATCAGGACCATCGTCATTTGGCACAGGCTGTCATGTCGGCCACGCGCTACATTCGCAATGTTTTATTTTATGAGGGTCCTACCACCCAAAATTTCAAGCCCCATGTTTTCGTGGATATATCCGATACCCTCGATAAAAAAATCAAAGCCCTCAAGGCCCATAAGTCCCAGGTGATGAAAACCAACATCGAGGATTTATCCATTATTGAGGTTGCCCGCTCAAGTGCAAATTTTCGCGGCATCCAGGGCAGGGTAAAGTTTGCAGAAGCATTTCATTCTTTACGCCTGTTCATTAATATATAAAAGCACACGCTGATATCGTTAATATTATCCTACATATATACTAAGCTCGAAATCCGAATATCGAAATTCGAAACAAATTCTAATGACCAAAAATAAAAATCCAAAACAATATGATCTAGAGGAACGAACTTTGTTATTTGCCCAGCGGGTCAGGGCTTTTGTAAAAAAGTTGCCTAAAACTTTAGCCAATGTCGAAGATTGCAGACAACTTGTAAAAGCATCCGGATCAACAGGTGCTAACTACATTGAGGCTAATGAAGCGCTGAGCAAAAAAGATTTTGTTATGCGAATAAAGATTTCTCGAAAAGAATCAAAAGAAAGCAGGTTCTGGCTGAAATTAGTCGATACAGCTAATGATTCTGAATTGGAAAATGAGCGAATGGAGCTAATAACAGAGGCTACTGAGCTGATGAAAATATTCGGATCTATTTTGCAGAAATCTAAATAAAGTTTTGAGAATTTAAAAATTTGTATTTTGAAATTGTTTCGAATTTCGATATTCGGATTTCGAATTTTGATAAATTAAAAATCT
>JASFGH010000142.1:0-8535 GCA_050123865.1 Desulfobacterales bacterium
TATTAAGCGCCTCGATTTCTGCCTTCTTTTTGGCATTGGCCTCGGCGTTGGCTTGCTCAACTGCTGCTGCAACGGCCAGGTTCATTTCCTCCGTCACGATTTTTTCTTTGCGCTTTGACATGGCATAAATGCCGGTCAGCAGCACCGGCCAGAGCCCGACGACAATCGGCACGGCGCTCAGCGCGCCAGCGGTCAATTTCGGAGCCGGGGTAACCCCCAGGTCCTCGCGCATATCAACTTCTTTGAAGGGCACGGCCGATAGATACAGCCAGCTGGTACCGCCCATTTCATTTTCACCATAGATATGATTCACATAGCGATCCGGAAATTTGGTAATTCTCGTCCGGGCAACTTTCAACAGGTCGGAACGCTTGCCGTAAGTCAGTGCCTCGGTGGGGCAGGCCTCCACGCAGCCGGGCAGCAGGCCCTTCTCAATGCGCGGTGAGCACATGGTGCATTTCATCACCCGGGGTTCAAAGGCGCTGTCGTATTCGTAGGTCGGAATTTCGAAGGGGCAGGCAATCATGCAATATCGGCAGCCCACGCAAACCGACTCATCGTAAATCACAGCGCCCTTCTGGGTTTTGGTAAAGGCCCGCACGAAGCATGCCGACGCACAGGCCGGCTCAAGGCAATGATTGCACTGCACCTTGCGATACAGCGGTCCTTTGACATTGAGATTGCTGACGGAATTAAAGCGATTGACGACGGTGTATGCTTTAGGATCGGTGCGGCGTTTGGTATCCAGAACGGAAAGATCATCAAACGGCCGCTCCGGAGCCGGCAGATCGTTAACCTTGTTGCAGCCTTCTTCGCATTTGCGGCATCCAATGCAACGAGTATTGTCAAACAATACGCCCATGCTGTTTGGGTATCCGCTAAAATATTTGTTTGAAGCCGCATGGGCAGTGTTTCCGACGGCCGTGCCAGCGGTTGCAGCACCCAACCAGCCTAAAAACTTTCTGCGTGTGATCGACATGGTTTCCTCTTCTGCTTTCGATTCATTTCTTAATTAGTCTTTTTTAGGGTGGCATGCCACACAATTCGTTGCCGCCGGTTTTTCAAGGTTCATCGCCTCGTGACACTCCATACACTGACGATGGTAAGCCGCCATCAAACCCGGCTTGGTTGGATCTCGCTCATCAAAGGGCTGACCGTGGCAGCTGGCGCAACTGGGCGGTTTTTGGGCCGCCGGGCTATGATGGTGACATCCCTGGCAAAGCGTGTTTTTGTCAGCGTGAAAATAGGCCACCAGCTTATTATCTTGAATGTTTTTGGACAGCGTCTGTACAATCTTACGATGCGGCAGCTTAACGGACGCGTATTGGTTCTTTAAGGCCTTGATTTCAACGGTCTCAGGTATATCCGAAATCGGATACATGGCGCTTAAGGGTTCACGGGCGTCAAGATACCGGGAGGCCAATTCTTTCTCATCGGTATACTGGAGGCTTTCGGTCACCTGGGTCACATCTGCCATATGGCAGGCCTGACAGGCAGAGGGATCCCGTTGCCGGTTTTTGGCAATACTGACATGACAACCGGCACACTCCGGAGAACGCTGGTTGATTTCATGACAGCCCAAACAGCTCATATTGACATTGAGGCGGTGCATGGAGGCCTCAAGGGTGACAAAGTTGCCCTCTTTGGTGCCTTGCAAAGTGTGGCACTGGACACAGGCGTTTAAATTGGCGTGATGGCAAACCCGGCAGGTATCATTGTATTCTTCATGGGACTTATGACTAAAGGGTACCATCTTCATGCGCGTTGCCTGCTGGGGATCTTTTATTCCCGACTTGCTGGTGCGGACGAAAACCGTGTCCGGCTGGTTGCGCTGCATGCGCGGAACTTCTTTGAGTCTTTCAACCAGCTTTTGCTGGGCAGGATCATGACAGCCACCGCAGGTTATCGGGCCGGCATCATTGAATTTGGCCAGCGTCTGGCGATGGCAATTGATGCAGTCCAGATGGGAGGCCTCCCGCATTGAAATCCGGTTTTCAATGGTAACGTCCTGATGGCAATAGCGGCACGTGCCCTCTTTGCCCTTGGCGTAAAATAGTTTTTTGGTCACCTCATCAAATTGGTGATGGCAGCGTTCACACTTTTTGTCCTGCGCTTTGGAATGCCGGTAGTGTAAAGACCGGTCCATGCCGATCGGCTGCCAGATGGACACCAGGTCGGTCCGCTCCTGATGACACTCACCGCATGTCACCGGCCCGCTTTTTGTATTGGCATCCGCCGTTTGCTGATGGCAGGCAATGCAATTGGTGTGGTACGTATCCATCACTTCCTGGTGGGTGGAATCCTCAAGCCGCATATATTTGAATACCAGGCGGTCTTTTTCGGTTAAATGGCAGGTTTTGCAATCCTTGTTTTTCTTTTCAACCACCTCGGTGTGCTTCTGGTGTAAAAACGTCACCGCCGGCCGCTCCAGCTTGCCGAACTCTTGCATGGAGTCAATGAGGATAATATCAGCACGCTGCTGCATTTTGGATTCAGACTGGCCTTTGGCCCCGATATTTCCGGAACACGTCAGACAAAATGAAATACCAAACACGATCAATGGGATGCAGGTCAGGTTTAACCGTAATCTACCGATTTTCATCTCCAAGATCCTTCGTCAATGTAGTTGAAATCAAATTTTCCGCTCACCATATGAATTTTATTGCATGAATTTTATTGCAATTTTATCTTCTTTTCCACGTTGAGCAAATCGTGGATGGTTGTTTCGTCATAGATCTTGAACATGGCTGCCTCGACTTTATTCCACATCGGCGCAAAAGCACACTGCCCGTCAAAGGGGCAATCACCCTTGGAGACGCAGGCGACACATTCGACCGGTTTGCCGCTTCCTTGCATGAATCGCAGAATATCACCTACGGATATCTCTTTGGGGGAGCATTTAAGAATGTAGCCGCCGTAAAAACCGCGTTTGGAGTCAACCCATCCGCTGCTTTTAAGCTGTCCAAGAATCACTTCCAAAAAGCGCATCGGGATAGCCTGAGCCTCGGCGATTTCAGATATCTTTTTGGGACCTTGCCCCAAATGTTTGGCAAGTTCAAAAATCGCCCGCAACGCATACTGGTTTTTCTTCGGCGTAATGGCCATGGCTTTTATTCCCGATTATTCGGGTAGGATACTTCCCGATGTTTTTAGTCGGGAAGTTTCTTGACTCAAATAGTCAAGAAAGAGCATAACATAGTCAAGAAAACTATCAAAGTCAATGGTTTTTTCACAAAAAATATTTGTTTTTTTATTAACAATATTGGTGTTTTACAATATATTACCACAAAGTAGGACATGAAATGCCGCATTGTGGCAACATATATGATTACGCGGTCAGAAATGGCATTTTGAGTATCCGCTCAAAAGCAAGCACCGGGCAGCTTTCGGTAAATGACGTGCATGACAGTTCGATGTTGACAATAACGACCGGCCGATTATTATGGCTGTAAATATTGTCATAACTCACAAGGATGTTTCAAAATAGGAGATTATCCGTGCGGCTTATCGGGCTCACAGGCGGAATTGCCACCGGGAAATCAACGGTATCCGCCATGTTAAAGAAAGCAGGCGCCATTATTATTGACGCCGACCGCATTGCCCGGGCGGTGGTCAAAAAAGGACGGCCGGCCTACCGGGAAATTGTCCATCGGTTTGGCGCCGAAATCCTGCTGCCGGATGGTGAGATCAACCGCAACATGCTGGGCGACATTATTTTCAATGATCACCAAAAAAAGCAACTGCTCAACGGCATCGTTCACCCGCATGTTAATGAAGAAGTTAACCGCCAGATGAAACAGATCCAAAAAACGCATCCGAATGCAGTAATTGTTCTGGATGTCCCGTTGCTGATTGAAGCCGACATGCACGACGATTTAAGTGAAATCATCGTGGTCTATGCCCCGCAGGAAATTCAGATCAAGCGTTTGAGGCAACGGGATCAAATTTCAGAAACCGATGCTGTGGCCCGTGTTCGCTCTCAGATGCCGATAGAAGAAAAGAAAAAAAAGGCCACCATTGTAATTGACAACTCAGGCACTATCGAAAATACCCGTAAGCAAGCCATTGAAGTATTTGAGCGTCTAAAAGACAAAACCGTATGATAGATTCAACCCGCCGCTTTTCAGATCGTGTCGCGCTGTATGCCGAGCATCGACCTGCTTATCCTGCAGACATATTTAGATTACACAAAATCGAGTGCGGCCTTGAGCCCGGTGCGGTGGTGGCCGATATCGGATCCGGCACCGCTCAGCTGGCCAAATTATTCCTAAAGGCCCCGGCGGGTAGACATCCTGATCGACGGCAAGGCGGAATCGATCATTGCGGCGGCTCAATCGACTGCAATTACAGGGTGCTGAACTCTTCTGCGAAGCAGCAACGTATTATTGACGGCAAAGAAAAGACGTCTTACGTTTTTGAATATTTTACCGTCCAAATTTAGCTGCAGAGAGGATAAAACTAGACGATGAATATTGCCGTGCCCACTGAAACTCATCCTGCTGAGAACCGGTTGGCCCTGCTCCCCGAGCACGTCGCCCGACTGATCGAAAAGGGAGCACAGATATCCGTCGAGTCCGGTATCGGCAACACTTTAAACCTCTCCGATGAAGACTATCAAAAGGCCGGTGCATCACTTGAGGCCGATCGCAGCCGCTTATATCAGAACGCAGACATGGTGCTTCAAATTCGCAAACCGACAATGGAAGATGTTGCCCTGCTAAAAAAAGAAAGCATTTATGTGAGCTTGATGGACCCGTTCAACGAACGGGAGTTGATCGAAGCCTTCAGACAAAAGGGCGTGACGGCCATCAGCATGGAGATGATCCCCCGTATCACCCGGGCCCAGAAAATGGATGTCTTGAGCTCGCAAGCGAATCTGGCCGGTTATGCGGCGGTCATTATCGCCGCCGAACGCATCGCTAAAATATTTCCGATGATGATGACGCCGGCCGGAACCATTTCGCCTGCCAGGGTTTTTGTGGTCGGTGTCGGTGTGGCCGGCCTGCAGGCTATTGCAACCGCCAAAAGACTGGGAGCGCGGGTTGAGGCATTCGACACCCGGCCGGTGGTCGAAGAACAGGTCAAATCACTGGGAGCGCGTTTCGTGAAAATTGATCTGGGAGAAACCGGCCAGACCAAAGACGGCTACGCCAAAGCGCTAACCAAGGAACAATTGCAAAAACAACGTGAGGGAATGGCCAAAGTTTGCGCGGCATCTGACGTGGTGATTACCACCGCCCAGTTATTCGGTAGAAAAGCGCCGCTCATCATTACGGCTGAAATGGTTGCGGGAATGGCCAGAGGATCAGTGCTGGTCGACCTGGCTGTTGAAAGCGGTGGAAATATTGCCGGCTCACAGCCCGATCAAGAGGTTGACGTCGATGGGGTGCGAATCATCGGATTGGCCAATTTGCCCGGCAAGGTGGCGGTCAACGCCAGCCAGATGTTTTCTTCCAACATGCATGCGCTGGTGGATGAATTCTGGGATCCGGACCAGAAGCGTTTTGTACTTGACTTTGAAGATGAAATTATTCAGGGGTGTGCGATCACTCATCAGGGAATAGTGGTAAACCAGATGATTGCGGATCATTATGCTCAGGTGAGTCCGTCCGGTTAATATCTATGTATCAGCAAAATACGAAATCCGAATCTCTAAAACCGAAACAAATCCGAAATGCTAAATTCAAATTATCAAAACATTATAGATAACTTAACTGTGCCGCTAAATTTATGAGGAGCTAAACTATGTCGATCGGTCTATTAATCTTTGTGTTTATTCTGGCCATCTTTCTCGGCGTGGAACTGATTGCCAAGGTGCCGTCGCAACTGCACACACCCTTGATGTCCGGGACCAATGCCATTTCGGGCATCACCATCGTCGGAGCGTTAACGGCGGCCGGAACCGGGGCCGATACCGTTGCCACAATTGTGGGGACCATCGCACTCATCCTGGCCACCATCAATGTGGTTGGCGGTTACCTGGTGACCAATCGCATGCTGGCGATGTTTAAACGCAAAGACCAGGAGCAGAAATGACGGATTACAGCACGGTTTTGATTGATTTCGGCTATATCCTGGCATCGATGCTGTTTATCATCGGCATCAAGATGCTGGGCCGGCCGGAACGTGCCCGGCAGGGCAACATGGTATCCGCTCTGGGTATGCTCATTGCCGTTGTGGTGGCCTTGTTTGAGTGCTGTTTATCGTTTTCGCTGGTCATTGCCGGTGTGGTCATTGGTGCGCTAATCGGCGCGATTGCCGCCCGTACCGTTAAAATGACATCCATGCCGCAGATGGTCGCGATCCTGAACGGTTTTGGCGGGATGGCCAGCCTGCTGGTTGGCTGGGAAAACTATCATAGTTCACCGGATGGCAATCGTTTCGTAATCTTTGCGATTATTCTGGCAGTGCTGATCGGCGGTATCGCTTTTTCGGGAAGTGTGGTGGCATACGGCAAACTGGCCGAGCGCATTTCGGGCCGGCCCATTTTTTTTAAAGGCCAAAAAGTGGTCAATGCAGTCATCATCGCCGCCATCGCCGTTTGTGGCCTCCTGTTTGCAGGGAACCCGACGGCAGCGCTTGCCTATCCCCTCTTAATCGTTATCATCTGCCTGGCGCTGTTATTGGGTGTATTGGGTGTTATTCCCATCGGCGGAGCCGACATGCCGGTGGTCATCGCTCTGCTGAACAGCTATTCCGGACTGGCCGCCAGTGCCGCCGGCTTTATCATTTTAAATAACGTGCTCATCGTCGCCGGAGCTCTGGTGGGTGCCAGCGGATTAATTTTAACCGGCATTATGTGTAAGGCCATGAACCGGTCCCTGGCCAATGTCCTTTTTGGCGGGTTGCAGGCAACGGTCAGCAAAGGCGGCGCCGGCCAGGTGCAGGGCGAGCCGTCCCCGATTTCCTCGGCAGACGCCTACTTTGTGCTGGAAGCCGCACGCTCGGTTGTGTTTGTCCCGGGCTATGGCATGGCAGTTGCCCAGGCCCAGCACGCCGTCAAAGAAATGGGTGATATTCTTGAAGAAAACGGCGCCGAGGTGCGTTACGCCATTCACCCGGTCGCCGGCCGCATGCCGGGCCATATGAACGTCCTGCTGGCTGAGGCCAATGTCCTTTACGATCAACTGGCAGAGATGGATGATGTCAACCCCATCATGGATAGTGTTGATGTTTGTGTGGTGATCGGGGCCAACGACGTGGTTAATCCGGCCGCCAGAGAAATCGAATCCAGCCCGATCTATGGCATGCCGGTCATCAATGCCGATCAGGCCAAAACGGTCATCGTCTTAAAGCGCTCAATGGCAGCCGGTTTCGCCGGCGTGGACAACCCGCTTTTTGTAAAACCCAACACACGCATGCTCTTCGGCGATGCCAAGGCCTCCCTGCAGCAATTGGTTTCTGAATTCAAAGAAGCCTGACAAACGGTTCCCGTTTGGCAGGCTTCGGGTTCGAAGATTCAGCTGCTGGCTTCTGGCAGCTGGCTGTCAGTAATTGATTATGTGCTCTTTGCCAGTAGCCAGAAGCGAATAGCCAGCGGCAGAAGAAATAAAGCCTTGAACCTCTAAACCTTGAACCTTTGAACCATGCAGCTGATATGTGAAATCTGATTACTATTGATTATGAACGATAAAATTGCTCGCATTGCCCGAAAAATTAAAGAACGTGGAAGAAACATCGTATTCACCGGTGCCGGCATATCCACTGAAAGCGGCATACCGGATTATCGCAGCCAGGGCGGAATCTGGGACAAATTCCGGCCGGTCTATTTCGACGAATTTATGAGCTCGCGCAAATCCCGGGAAGAATACTGGCGGCGATGGCAAGAGCTCTATCAGGGTATCCAGCAGGCACAGCCTAATGCCGGTCACACCACCATAGCCAGACTTTATCAATTGGGCCTGTTGGAGGCGGTCATCACCCAGAATGTGGACGGGCTTCACCAGGCGGCCGGGATTACGGCAGATAACATAATCGAACTGCACGGCAACACCCGGCGCATCCGCTGTATGAGCTGTCGTGCTGTCACGTCCAGCGCAGCTATATGGGAGCGTTTACAATCCGGTGATGCGGCGCCGGAATGTGAATGCGGCGGCTATTTAAAACCCGATACCATTTCATTCGGACAGGCCATGCCCGTCGATGAAGTCGAAAAAGCCGCCGCCCTTTCCCGGGGCTGTGACTTTTTTATGGTGGTGGGCTCCACCCTGCTGGTGCAGCCGGCGGCCCATATGCCGGTGTATGCCCGTCAAAACAATGCCTTTCTGGCAATTGTCAACCTGTCAGAAACCCCCTATGATAACATGTGCGACGTGCTGATTCGCGATAAAGCCGGCGAGGTGCTGCAGCGGATACTTCAGGAAGTGGAAAACACAAAATAGGTTCGGGTGTCAGGTGTAAGGAAATACCTGGTGGTTTCAGGTTTCAGGTGTCAGGGATCAAAATCAACGGCCGGTATTTTAAGTATCGAGTATATGAAGATGACGATTTAGCGGCCGTAATTTATCGCTGAAAAGAAGAGGACCGGCCGGTTTG
>JASFGH010000143.1:0-8427 GCA_050123865.1 Desulfobacterales bacterium
TTTGAACATTCTTTTGATGAGTTCATGACCCGTCGTAAAATTATGAAATCTCATTTGACCTGGAGTCGCGAGCAAGTTGACGATGAAATGGAACGGCAGAAAAGACGTTATGAAAATGAACTGCGGGTCAATCTGAGAGTCGCTGCACTGAAAACGATCGAAGAAATCGAGAATCTGGTAAAAAGCTTAAACGAAGCCATCACCAAATGGAAAATTGAAAATCTCTAATCACCTCCTCTTTATCCGTTCTAAAGGTCCTTCCAATCCCTTTGGCCACGATTGCAACTGGCCATTTGATTTCATGACCATCAGATCAGGTGAGCCAAGACCTGACAATGCTGATTGAAATGATGAACGCTATGCCGCGCTTATGCGCGGCTCGCTGCATCACTGAATCTGTATTGGCTCATCCTTTACCACATTGTGGCAAAGTCAATCTACCCGGACAAAAATCAAGGAACGGAAATTTCAGATCGAGGCCTAACAGTCTGCAGCCTAAACAGGGTCTTGAGAAAAAGAAAAAAGGGCTCATCCACAAATCGGACGAACCCTTTTTGTTGATAGTGACTGCCGGGTAATTATGCTGAGCCCCGGCTAACGAACGCCGGGTCCTGAATTCCAGGTCTAGTTTGTCATTTTATTCGAACCGGCTGGTGCCTGCGACTTGGCGGAGGATTTCGTCGGGTCAGCTGTTTTCTCAGAGTTTGTTGATAGCTTAGGGTCTGCTTGAAAGACCGCATCTTCTTTGGGCTTGATCGCGCAATTGCCTTCAAAAATGACGCCTTCATGAATAATAACAACGGGCGTGGTAAGGTCGCCATATACGCGCGCCGGAGGGTGAAGCTCAATGCGTTCAGTGGCACGAACCGTTCCTTTGATTTCACCGTTAATTGTGGCGCTTCGCACAAAAATGTCGGCATGAATCACAGCGTCTTCGCCGATAACGATTGAGCCGGCGCGGCTTTCAATGGTGCCTTTGACATGGCCGTTCATGAACAATGTGCCTTCAAACACAAGGCTGCCTTCCATGACCGCCTGAGGTCCCAGCATTTGAATATCCTTGTCTATCCTTTTCATATCTTTTGTCCTCTCTTTGCTGACGTTCTTAAAGTGCTATTCTTTTTGGGAGAGAATGGCTGCGAAACGGGCCAGCGGCTGTCTGAACATGACCCTGGGATCATAAGTCGCATCAGGGTAATAAAATCGTGTCGACATATGCTGTATACTCTGGGCGGCCTTGGCGCGCGGCACGATGCGCAGCAGAGGCTTTTTTTTCGTCTCTGCCGCCCGCAGTGCGACCCTTTCATAAGGGATGGCCCCCAGATATTCAGGTTTGATGCTAAATTTACCTTCACGAGAATTGATCTTCTCATTGGCTGCATTTTTGAAGGTATCAAAAAGCTTGAATCCCTGGCGAAGATTAGTGACCTGATTGATCAACAGGATCGGCGTAAATATCCGTTGTGGTTCATAATTGGATAGCTTTTTTTGGAGTCTCTCCTCGATGTCTTTATAACGGGAAAATGCCGCTTTTGTGCAGGCAAAGCCACTGATGAAGTCCTGGGGTGTGGTCACGATTATCGTGTGAACCGCGGCCAGGGCAAAATCCATCACCATCCGGGATATACCGGCGCCCAGGTCGAAAATGGCGAACTCATATCGTTGACTTATTTTCTTAAAATGGTTGATAAATTTGATCTTCTGGACATAGTACAAATTTGCCAGTTTGAATTCTCCATATGAGCTGGCAATAAAATCAAAGCCGTATTTTGTCTGGCAAATAAGCTCATCCATTTTTTTTCTATTTTCCAGAAAATCTATCAGGTGGCTTTTGGGAAACATTCCCAGCTTGTTTGATACATCCGCATTGCCCAGATCAGCATCGATGAGCAAAACCCGGCCACCTTTTTTTGCCAGGCAATAAGCCATGTTGATGGCCACATGGGTTTTACCGACACCCCCTTTGTTTGAGATCACAGAAATGGTGCATGGCCTGCCTTTGCGAACGTTGGTCGCCCTGGCGATCGGTTTTTGGATTGGCTTCGGCTGGCCTTTTTTGACGCGAAGCGCGGCACTGTATCCGTTTCCGTAATATTTTTTCAGTGCAGTTAAGAGTGAATTTTTCGGTGCCAGTGCAGGGCGAACTTTGAACCCGGTAAGTATTTCCAGGCTCTTAATGGCGACCGGCTCTTCCGGCGTTATCATTGCGACCAGCAAATAATTATCAACCACGCGAATGGGCAAGGCCTTGCGCCGCACGGCCATCTCCGGTGACAGCAGGCTGAGCGCAGACGGTTCGATGGCGGCCCGAAGGGGATCGACAAAGGGAACCTTT
Organism: Desulfobacterales bacterium; assembly: GCA_050123865.1. GTDB lineage: Bacteria > Desulfobacterota > Desulfobacteria > Desulfobacterales > JAHEIW01 > JAHEIW01. Next base: position 2,336 of record JASFGH010000143.1, read on the forward strand.
AATCGCTGGGCCTTTTTCTTTGCCATTTTCTTATCGTTGTCTGATTGCGCGGGCATTGAATTAACTTTTGTTGTTTGTTCTAAAGTGCTGATTTGGATTTCAAGCCCCTGACGCATTCCCGGTGTTTCGGCACTCTCTGTTTGCTTCCATGTTCATATTCTTTGTTATTGGAAAGGATGCCTGTTCCATATTAGCAACATATTTTTGGATCTCTTCTAACTACAGAATCGCATAATGCCACTACAAATTATCTGTCATAACTATAACTTATATGAAATAGTCAGTCAATTCGAAATCTGCACTTAGCTGCTTCCTCCGAATAAGTTTAATTGTTTAGAGCTTTGTGGAATAGCGACATTACCAACCAATAAGCAGGGGAATAGAAAAAATAACATGGAAACGTCATTCAACCTGAAACAACTTCAATAAAAATTTTGGAATCAGCGTTAGAACACGGCGGGAATATGTCAAAGGAAGGAACTAAGCGCATTGAAGATTGGCAGGTATTATCGTGTGTTTGTGTATAAATGATAAATCATTAAATGGGGTCGGACCGTGGTAAGTAATTAATAATTTTGAAAAAGAGCTTTAAGAAAGGCCTTTTTTAAGGCCCAAAATGGCTTGATTTTAAGATGAAACCTAACTTAGCTGCCGATTTACGAATGTTATATCCCTCCTGTTGCTGGATTTTGCATATCATTATCTGTTCTGGTGAACTTAAATCCATCGGGGTTTCCGGGACTCTTGCAGAGTTTACCGGTCTGTCATGGTCAACCACTTCAGCGTTTGAAGGCCATGAGACGGTTGAATATACTTTTAACTGTCGGTGTCAGACGTGACCGGTTGTAAGCGTCGCCGCACTGGCGAATGGCTTCGGCGGCCGTCGGATAAGGGTGAATCACATTGGCCAATTGGCCCAGCCCCATACCGGCCTGCATCGCCACGGTGATCTCGCTGATCATATCGCCGGCATGGCTGCCGACAATGGTCGCACCCAGGATCTGGTCCGTGCCTTTTTTGACGTGAATCTTCACAAATCCTTCGGTCTCACTGTCGACTATGCCGCGGTCGACATCCGAAAATTCACGGGTGAAGATTGCAAATTCAATGTTCTGTTCTTCTAAGTCTTTTTCGTAAAGCCCCACGTGGGCCACTTCGGGTTCGGTGTATGTTGCCCAGGGAATGATAAATTTTGAGAATTTGTCCCGGCCAAAGAACAGGGCGTTACGGATGACCAGGCGTGCCCCGAAGTCCGACATGTGCGTAAACTGGTACTTGCTGGCCACATCACCCACGGCGTAAACATCCGGGTTGGTCGTTTGCATGCGGTCGTTGACCTTAACACCCGTGCGCTCATCATATTCAATGCCGGCATCTTCCAGACCCAGTCCCCTGACGGTCGGCTTGCGGCCGGTGGCGACCAATAGCGCGTCAAATTCCAGCGTGCGCTCTCCCTGGTCGTCTTCAATAACCATGGACACCGGAGCTTTTCCGCCCCGGCTTTCCACGCCTTTGTAATTGATATTGTAGGCGAAGGTGACACCGTCTGAACGCAGTGAATTTTCGACAATCTTGGCCGCATCCGGATCCTCCTTGGGCAGGATCTTGTCGCTACGCGAAAAAACCGTTACCTGCGATCCAAAACGCTGGAATGCCTGGGCCAGCTCGAGTCCGATGGGTCCTGCGCCAATGACGCCCATGCGCGCCGGCAGCTCTGTTAGGTTGAATATCGAGGCATTGGTCAGGTACGGTGCCTGTTTGAGGCCCGGGATGTTGGGAACAGCTGCCGTGCCGCCGGTTGCCACAACCGCTTTGGCAAAGTTGAGCGCCTGGCCGTTGACTTCGATGGTATTCTTGCCGGTAAAGCGGCCCTTGCCGATAAAAACGTCCACGCCGAGCTTTTCGGAGTAGCGCTGGGCCGAGTCGACCGGTGCAATGCTTGCGCGCAGCCGACGCATGCGTTCCATGACATAGCCAAAGTCAACCGAGACGTTGCCGCTGACGTTTACGCCAAACTCGGCGGCATTGCGCACGGCCGCTGCCGCCTTGGCACACCGCAGCAATGCTTTGGAGGGAACGCAGCCCACTGTGAGGCAGTCGCCGCCGAGCAGATGCGCCTCGATGAGTGCCACGCGCGCGCCAACGCCGGCCGCGCCCGCCGCAGAAACCAATCCGCCGGCGCCGGCACCGATCACCACCAGGTTGTAGGAAGACTTGGCTTTCGGGTCGACCCACTCTTTGGGATGCAGCAGATCCAGATATTGGATGTTGTGCTCATCCAGCGGCGAAGTACCGACCGCTTCAAGGTCAACTTGAGAAAACGAGGCCAAATTCGGATCGCGTTCAGGAATTTCGGGCTGGAGGGTAAAGATTTTGTCCTCCGCTGAAGAAAGCGGTGCAATAAAATCCGCCCAGCTGACGGCACTGCCATCGGGTTTGCGTGTCACGGTGCCATGGTCTTCATCCGATAAGAATCGGTAAAACAAGTTTTCATTCTTAAAAGGGTGCTCATCCAGGACATGATGAAACACGCCTGCTCTCAACATCATATTTCCGATGCGTACGGCATCTTCTTCGTCGATCGCGATCCCCTCCTTGATGAGTTGGGCAACCGCCTCGCTGCCGACGAAACATTTTGGGTATGTCTTTGCCGGGATTCCATATTTGCGGTCTTTAATGTCGAGGACACCTTTCAAGCGTGTGGTCAGCTCCTCGAGATCGTGATTTTCAAATGACGCTCCAGCGTCCATACGTTCTTCCCTTGTCATTTTATCCTCCTCATGGTCAATGCCTATTGTGTCAAAAACCTGTTAGGTCAGAATTTTCAATCTATTGCCGCCCGCATCGCAGGATTCTATCCTTTAAGGTGAGCATGGCCTCCCAGGACCATTCGGCAGGCCCTGTCCATGATTGCCGTTTTTTGGCCGGCTACGATCACGGCTGCCAGAAGCCTCTTAAGTCCTAATGTGCGCGCCAGGCCCCCGGCCGCCAGAGATCCGGCTATGGTGGTAATGATCTGTGGAATAAAGATAAGCCCATATTGTGCGTCGCTGAAGCCCTTTAATTCGTTAAGCAAGGTAGCAGAGGCCGGGAAGCTGACCATCGCAAGGCCCTGTAAAAATGCAGTCGCGTACACGGCCACGCTGCTGTCGAGTGGCATCGGCCTGCCGTCGCGTGGCGCCAGATACTCCAGAAACTCGATCGCCGTATGATCGATCCCCAGGAACAATTTCCCGGTTGGCTGTGTTTCGTAATTTGCTTTCATCAATCTTTTCCCGTTGGTCTATGGTGATGCTAATTAACTTCGAATTTCTAGCCTTGCAAATTTTCAATGTAGGCCGCAAGATTTCAGACACACTCCAGGCCTGGGCAATGCAGCCCCGCGGTGCATGCGGCCAGTCAGCATCAAAAATTTCGGAAACGGTCCCAATGCCTGCATCTTCGAAGTAAGGCATAATTTCTTTAAAATAATTTTTGGCAGTTGCTTTACCTTCCCGGCCGTTGACCCTTGCCACGGCGGTTAACCAGGGACCCAGCAGCCATGCCCACACAGTGCCCTGATGGTAGGCACTGTCGCGTTCCGAGCCATTTCCGCTGTAAACCGGTCGATAGTGTGGGTCCTCCGGTGCCAGACTGCGCAATCCAAATGGTGTGTAAAGTTTATCCGTTACGGTCTCAAGCACCATTTTTGCCTGTTGTCCTTCTAAAAGAGGATAAGGCAGACTCAAGGTAAATATCTGATTGGGCCGGATGCTGGTATCCCGCTTTTCACCAGCCACAGAGTCATACAAATATCCGCCTTCTTCGTACCAGAATGTTTCTCGAAAGCGGTCTCTGGTCTGCACGGTTCGCTGCGCAAAGCGCCTGGCAGACGCTTTTAGGCCGACTGCCTTGTAAATTGAGGCCATTATGGCCAATGCATCGCGACCGGTGGGATTTTGGGTTGAGGCAATCACGCCCAGTTTGTCGCCGGCCTTTAGCCGGCACCTGAAGACGCCGGGCGTAAACAGATCTTCTGTAAAATCTTGGTCGCGAGCTTTTTCCACCAGATACTCAAAAAAGGAAGTTTTTTGAAAAATGTTGAAGGTATCCATACCCTTGGGGATGAACGGCACCCGGTGCGATGCTGTTCACACGGATCCGATAAGGGGCGACCTCCTGAGCAATGCTTTTCATCATCAGCATCACGCCGCCTTTTGAGGCCGCGTAGTTCACGTGACCGGCCCATGGAATGATTTCATGCACCGAGCTGATGCAAATAATTTTTCCGGCCGCACAGGATACCGCCTTAACGACGCCGCGGCGCTTGAATTCTCGCACAGCTTCCCGCGCGCACAGAAATTGCCCGGTCAAGTTGACATTGATAACAGAATTCCATTGATCGATGGACATTTCATCAAAGGGCGCATCCTTTTGCAGACCGGCATTGTTGATCAGAATGTCGATGGTGCCAAATTCCTGAAACATCTTTTGGAACATATTTTTGACCTGTTCTTCGCTGGACACGTCGGCCTGGTGAGCAAAGGCACGGCTGCCGCATTTGCCTATTTCAGCGGCAACTTCGTTGGCCTGCTCTTTACCGCGCACGTAGTTGACAACCACATCGGCACCGGCCTTACCCAACGCAATGGCAACCGCCTTGCCGATGCCGGACGCACCGCCGGTAACCAGCGCCCTTTGCCCTTCTAATCTCTTCTCTGCCGGACACTCCGGCATCACCACATCCGGGTACTGTTCAACGCTCATGATTGCCTCTCCTTTTTTAATCCATTTCTTCCCGCCATCCGCCCGACTGCTGGATCAACTTTGCCACCAGGCAGGTCCAACCGGTTTGATGGCTGGCTCCCAGTCCGGCGCCTTTGTCGCCGTGAAAGTATTCATTAAACAAAATCAGATCGCGCCAGTGAGGATCTTCTTGAAAAATGTTCAGGCCCCCATAAATCGGGCGTTGGCCATCAGCATTGCGCAAAAACATTTTGACCAATCTGCGGGACAGCTCAGTGGCGACTTCCCCGAGGGTCATCAGTTGCCCTGAGCCGGTCGGGCACTCGACTTTAAGGGAATCGCCATAGTAATGGTGGAATTTTTGCAGCGATTCGATCAGCAGATAGTTGATCGGAAACCAGATCGGTCCGCGCCAATTGGAGTTGCCGCCAAAAAGCCCGCTCTCGGACTCGGCCGGCTGATAGCTGATGGTGTGCGTCTGGCCGTCTACGTAAAAATTGTATGGATGTTCCCTGTGAAATTTGGAAACCGAGCGGATGCCGTAGTCGGATAAAAACTCGTTTTCATCCAGCATCGGTTTCAGCGTTTTAATCAGGCGACCGCGATTGACGATCGCCAAAAGCCGGTGGGCATCCTCGCCTTCGGCCTTAACACAGGCCACGTCGCCGTTGTCTCGTAAGTAAACCCGGTTGTCAAAAAACCAGTTCAGGCGCCGCTTGAAGTCCGGCAGACTTTCAATCAGGTCATGCTCTAAAGTTTCCACTGCCAGCAGCGGCATCAAACCCACCAACGATCGAACTTTCAGTGGAACGACGTCGCCGTCCGGCAGGTGAAGTATATCGTAAAAGAATCCATCTCCATCATCCCATAGGCTCATGCCGCCGCGGTACTCAGCGGTCATGGCACGCGCGATGCGCAGGAAGTGTTCGAAGAATTTGCTGGCCGTGTCCTGATAGACCGGGTTGTCTCTGGATAGTTCCAGGGCGATTTTTAGCATGATCAAGCTGTAAAATCCCATCCAAGAAGTCCCGTCGGACTGGTCGATATGGCCGCCGGTGGGCAGCGGTGCGCTGCGATCAAAGACGCTGATATTGTCCAGCCCTAAAAAGCCGCCCTGGAAAACATTGTTGCCCTCGGCGTCTTTTTTGTTCACCCACCAGGTAAAGTTCAACAGCAGTTTGTGAAATATGCCCTCCAGAAAGGCACGATCCGCCGTCCCATGATGCTTGGCGTCAATTTTATAAACCCGCCAGGCGGCCCAGGCATGCACCGGCGGATTGACGTCACCAAAATGCCATTCATAGGCCGGCAAAGACCCGTTGGGGTGCATGTACCACTCACGGGCCATCAAATCGAGCTGTCTTTTG